>DATIWA010000580.1:0-2819 GCA_035465515.1 Candidatus Limnocylindrales bacterium
GGAGAAGTTTTCCTGGCGCCCCGCGCCGGGAGTCCGCTCCACCAGCGAAGTGTACATGCACATTGTGATTGCAAACTTCTATCTGCTGAGCGTTACCGGCCCAAAAATGCCCGCCGACCTGAAACTAGAGATGGAAAAGACGGTCACCACGAAGCCGGAGATCATCGCCTGGCTGAAGCGCTCTCTGGAAGCGGTCAAAGCAGCCCACCTTGCGGCAAAGCCCCAGGACCTGGCGCGCAAGGTCCACATCGCGGACAGGGACGCTACCGTGGACGGAATGTTCCTTCGCATCATCATCCACGATAACGAGCACATGGGACAGCTCGTGGCCTACGCGCGTATGACCGGTGTTGTGCCGCCCTGGTCGAAGTAACCGGCGCTCAAGGCGCAAGCTTTTAAGATTCGTGCCTTTTTCGCTCTTCCGCGAAGATCCCGGATGAGCAAGAAAAGTCCGGTGGATCACGCCGGAATTGGCCCAACCTGATGTAAGCTCTTAATATGCTTGATTTTCTTTGGGCATAAAGGAGGCATTTTGGCAGAAGTTCGATTGCAGGAGGGCGAGCCGCTGGAAAACGCGCTGCGCCGGTTCAAACGCAAAGTCCAGGCGGAAGACATCATTAAGGACGTGAAGCGGCATTCCTACTACCTCCAGCCGGGCGAGAAGCGCCGGGTAAAGCAGGCGCTGGCGCGTAAACGGGCCAAAAAGAAGCTCCTCAGAGACCGCGACTCTCGCTCAGACCGCGATTAACGCACCTGGGTTCCTCTACAGGCCGGTTTCCTGCGCGAAATCGGGAGGGTTTACACGTCAGACGACGAGTGAAGGACCGGGGAAATAAACATCTTACCGGACAAGGCCGCCTTGATTGCAGGAATGAGGTCATTGGTCAGATGTGATTTGACCACATAAGCTGACCCGCCGCACGAGAGAGCTGCCTTCACAAAGTCGGCTTCATGATGCACTGTGAGAAATACAACGGGAGCAATATTTCCATTCGCCCGCAAAGTACGCGCCACCTCCAGGCCGCCAACAGAGCCCATTGAGATATCCAAAACAAAGAGGTCGGGGTTGACCTCTTTATAATCACGCAGCACAGCGTCTCCGCTTGTAATTGCGGCTACGATGTCGAAATCTTTCGCCAGCATCCCGCGAACGTGCTCGAGCACCGCAGAGTTGTCATCAGCCAGCAGCAAGCGGGGTTTCCCAGCTTGCGACCGGGGCCGGGGGAGATATTCCGGCCCAGCGCGACACGATAAGCTATTGGACATCATTACCCAGCTTATCCCCGCCCTTCATTCCGTCTACTGGTAAAACTACCAGAGCTGCCCGGGCGGCTGCAGGCCTGCTTCCTCGTTGAATTGGACCGCACCAGGGCAGGAACAGCACCAGGAGCTCCGGGCGGTGCCGGATTCATGCGGCAACCAGATGGTGCCGCATCGCATACTGGACCAGCTCCGCGTTGGTACGCAGCTTGAGCTGCTCCATCATTCGATACTTATGGAAAGCCACAGTCCTCGTGGCCACGCTCAGGATGGCTGCGACTTCCTTCATGGATTTCCCTTCCGCCAGAAGCTGAAGGACCTCGCGCTGCCGCTCCGTCAACCGTGCTCCCTCTTCAACCAGCCCCTTGTTCTGGCGCACTAAAAATCCGACCGATTCCCTGGAGATAGTGGGAGAAAGATACGTGCCTCCCCGCAGCACGGCGCGCAAGGCGACCAGGAGCTCTGATGCGGCGCACGTCTTCAGCACGTATCCTGATGCCTTATGGCGGAAGGCCTCAGCCGCCAGTGCCTCATCGGGATTCATGGTCAGATAAACCACCTTCACCGAGGAAGCGGATTCTTTTACCTGCTGGCCGGCATCGAGACCATTCAAGATCGGCATTCCAATGTCGATGAGGACAACATCTGGTTTGAGTTCGGCGGCAGCGCGGACCAGCGAACGTCCGTCACACACTGTACCCACTACTTCATACTCGGGCTCGAGAAGCTTCTTGCAGGCCTCTGCCACGAGAATATGGTCATCCGCAATCAGAATACGCGGCTTTGACATGACACTACTCCTATCCAGCCATTCGAATGATGTTAGACCTGACGTTTTGCATAACACTGCCGTCTTGTTTCAAAGGGACCACTGCGACAACATTTGTGCCGGTCCCTTTCTGTGATTGGATCAGTATTTCTCCGTTCACGAGCCTCAGACGCTCTCGCATACTGACCAGGCCGAGGCCGGGTTCGCGCCGCGCTCCGCTGTCGAATCCTTTCCCGTCATCGGAAACCGTCAGACAAATCGAGGTTTCATCGCACCGCAATTCCACTTTGACGTGCCTGGCGGCGCTGTGCTTTGCCGTATTGTTCAGGCACTCCTGCGCCACGCGGAAGAGGCAGAGATTGATTTCTCGCGTGGCATGTGCCGGCGTGTCCCTGATTACGCATTCCGTTGCAATCTTGTGTTGCGCCGCGAACTCCTCGCACAGGCGGCGCAGCGCGGCGGGCAATCCGAGATAATCGAGCCGGGAAGAGTGCAGCTGATGAGACAGCCTTTGCACGTCAGCTGACACGCGGTTTGTCTTGTGGAAAAGAGCGGTCAGCGCGCTCTGTGCCTCGTCTCCCAGGCCTGGCAGGCGCTGCTGCAGCTGTTGGATGTCTATCGCGAGCAGACCAAGCTTCTGATTGATGTCGTCGTGCAGCTCTCGCGCGATTCTGGCGCGCTCTTCTTCCTGTGCCAGTATCAGGCGGCCGCCGATTTCGGCGCGCGCAAGTTCCGCTTCTTTTTGCTCCGTCAGGTCCACGCAACAGCCGATGTAGCCGGCGAAGGTTCC
>DATIWA010000581.1:0-2805 GCA_035465515.1 Candidatus Limnocylindrales bacterium
GGAACGCCACTTTCATTGCGCAGCGTGATGGTGTTATCGCCTTTCTTGATCTCACGCGCGATGATGACGTCAGACCCGCCCTGCTTTACTTTCGAGCCGGTCACTTCGATCTGGTCGCCCTTCTCCAGGGAGAAATTCTTCTGTTGCAGGAAGCTCGACGGTCCCACGAAGACGGGCAGCGTTTCCTTGTCAGTTTTAAGGACAAGATGAGTTCCCATGTGGCCCATGCCAGTCTGGCTCTTTTGTCCGCGCTGCATCATGCCCTCTTGCACTTCCTCTACGGTGCCTTTCATGGTGACCACGGAGCTGGGGTCATACCTTGCCATGCCCATGCCCTGCCCCATGCCCTGGCCCATGCCTTGCCCCATTCCCTGCTGGCCCATGCCCTGGCCTTGCTGGCCCATTCCCTGCTGGCCCATGCCCTGGCCCTGCTGGCCCGTGCCCTGAGGCTTGGTCTGGCTTTGTTCCTGTTGCGTTCCCTGCCCCGTCTGGGAGAATCCGAAAGGAACGATCAGCAAGGCCGCCACAACCGATAGAAGACCATAAAAGAAACGAGATGTGATCTGCATATGTTCTTTCCTCCTGATCTGAGACTCTGCCAATTTCTTTAGATGAGGTGAGGAGGCGGCATGTCGCCAGCGAGATGTTGCGCCGGAAGGCATCCTGCTTATGGCGCAACAGTATCCCACTACGTGAGAGTTCCCCAAACGGAGGCAGAACATGCGTTCCAGGGCGGCCATATCTTCGCACCCGATTCATCCCATGCTGGTGAGCTTCCCGAGTGGGCTGGGGGTGATGGCGTTCATCTTTGACGTGATTGGGATAAGCAAAATGGATGCAGGATTGTGGGCTGCGGGATTTTACTGCGTGATTGCGGGTTGCGTGGGAGCGGCGGTGGCAGCGATTCCGGGAACGGTTGATCTGTTCACGGTTGTGCCGCCGCAATCGAGCGCAAAACGGCGCGGCCTGCTGCATGGGTCATTGAACGTGATCATACTGCTGCTATTCATCTATGTTGCCGCGCGGAGAGGATCGGCCGCGGTCCAGCCGGACGGAGTAACACTGCTGGTGATGGGGATCGGGATCCTGCTGCTGGGAACTTCAGGGTGGCTGGGCGGAACGCTGGTTTATCGCAACCAGATTGGAGTGGACCGGCGGTACGCCGCAGCCGGGCAATTAAAGCGCCGCACGCTATCGGGATGGGAACGTCCGGTGTGCAACCAGAGCGAACTGGCGGACGGCCAGATGCTGCTGGCCAACGTGGGCGAGGAACGAGTGGTGGTGGGACGGTGCCCGGAAGGACTCTTTGCCTTCAGCGACCAGTGTACGCATCGCGGAGGTTCGCTTTCCGACGGCGCGCTGGTGGACTGCACGGTGCAGTGCCCGTGGCACGGTTCACAGTTCGATATCAGAACCGGACGGGTGGTGGCAGGGCCGGCATCAGCGAAGATGGAAGTGCACCAGGTTGAGGTGCGCGGCGGCGAGGTATATGTAAAGCCGCGCCGGCCGAAAGAAGAGCCGCTTCCGCAACAAGCAGCTTAAGGACGCTTCACGGACGCAATGCGGGTTCAGCCTTGGGCGCTTTCAATGCGGCGCAGCAGTTCGTCCGTGGCGGGAAGGGCGCCTTCTCTTTTGTAGCCGAAAACATCTTTTCCATTGACCAGCACGGTCATGTCTCCAGAGCGGCCGGTTTTGATTTTTGCGGTGACGCCAAGTTTTGTTTCCACGGCATTGCGCAGGCCAACGGCCGCGCGACGAATATCCCTTCAAAAGAAACAGCGCTTAATTTCAATATTCATTTTCTGCTTCTCCGGTTGATGGTTGAAATCTGAAAACCAGCGTCAACGCGCGTTCGGGGCCGATGAATCTTTGCGGCCATTCACCAGCCGAATGGTCTCAAGGACTACATTGCCGGCGACCTGAAGGCTGTTTGGGCTGAGTTTGTCCAGCGTGTCCTGGGTGGTGTGGTGAAAAGAGTTGCGGTAGCCGTAATCAATGTCAATCACATCAGCCACGGGTATGCCGACCTGGGCAAAGGGAGTGTGGTCGTCCTCAACTCCGCCGGTGAGTTCAAAGAAATAGGACTGGTAGCCGAGACGGCGGGCTGCTTCGCCGACCAGGTCTTCGAGCCAAGGAGTTGAGTTGGTGTCGCGAAGGACGTCGAGGTCCTTGTCGCCGATCATGTCGAGAAGGATAAAAGCTTTGACCTTTTTGCTGGTGCCGTCCTGCTGCCATTTGCGGGCGAGATGGCGACTGCCGTAGAGGCTCTGGTTGTCGTCCCATCGCAGGTCACCGGGGCGGGAGGAAGGGATGGACTCTTCGCCGTCAAGGAAGGCGAGCCAGACGCTGTAGCCTTCCAGCTTCCTGCCGCGGAGCTGGTCAGCGATGGCCAGCAGCAATGCGGTGCTGGAAGCGCCATCGTTGGCGCCGATGAAGGTGGTGTCGCGCAGAGGGTAGTTGGTGTCAATGTGGGAGCCCAGGACAATGATGCCGTCCTTTGTGCCGGTGAACTTGGCGACAATGTTGCGCATGGGAATTTTGCCGGCTGGAGTTTCAGACACGAAAGCGTCCTCTTCGACGTCTACGTTTTTCAGTTTGGCGTGGAGGTAGCTCCCGAGCTTCTTCTGGCCGGGGCTGCCGTCCCAGCGCGGGCCTAGGGCGATGATTTCCTTAACGTACTGCCAGGCGCGGTTGGCGTCGATGCGCAAGGCAGGGCCGACAGCTTCGAACTGGCCAGGGGAAGGAATCGCAGGCTGGGAATCTGCCGAGGATGACACGTTGCCGGAAGCTGAGGCGCTATGATCT
>DATIWA010000582.1:0-3676 GCA_035465515.1 Candidatus Limnocylindrales bacterium
CTGTCCCTTACGAACTCCGCCGCCTCCTGCAATGCCTGGCGCGCCTCCGGAATGGTTCCCATGAACACCTGCCACACGTGCGGCAGCCCCGGATAGATTCTTATATTGCTCGCGACGCCGCATTGCTGCGCTCTCTCATGCAGCCGCAGAGCGTCGTCCAGAAGCAATTCGCTGCCGCTCGCCTGGATCAGTAGCGGCGGCAGGCCGCTCAGGTCGCCGAAAAGCGGAGAGGCTTCCGGCGCGTTCGCCGGCGCGTTGCCGAGATAAAGGCCGGCAAACCGCCCAATATCATCTGTTCGGAACATGGCGCAGCTTTCGCCGTTGCGGTAGCCGAACCCTCCCGTCAGGTCCACCCAGGGCGAGAAGCAGACAGCACAACCCGGAAGTTTTTCGCCCCGTCCGCGCAGGCGCAGGCAGGCGGCAATCACCAGCCCGCCGCCCGCGGAATCGCCGGCCACAGCGATGTTCCGCGCTTCGATTCCCTGCTGCACCAGCCACTGAAAAGCAGCGGCAGCGTCATCCACCGCCGCGGGAAACGGGTGCTCCGGCGCAAGTCGGTAGTCCGGGCAAAACACGCGCCAGCCCAGCAGCCGGGCCAGCGCGCACGTGATCGCCCGGTGCGATCGGGGAGAGCAACTCACGTACCCGCCGCCATGCAGATACAGGAGCACCTTCTCCTTTGACGCCAGCTCTTGCGGTACCACCCACTCCCCGGCGACTCCGCGACCGCTCGCCTGCTGGATTTCCACGCCGCGCTCGTGCAGAAAGCTGAACCAGCCCGGCGATCCGAAGATCCAGCGAGCCCGCCGCACCACCGCGGCAAGATCATTCCGCGGCCACCGCTTGATCACCATTCGGACCAGCCGCGTGACCAGCCTGCCCCTGAGACTCGGGCTTGAGACCGATTGCGAATGGCCGGTAATTTGTCGTGTTGCGCCCATAGGTCTCCGCGACCAGCGCCTTACTGCGGAACTCCGCCGGGGAAAAGCTTTTGCAGGAATTCCTTGTCCGCCGCCATGGGTTTGAACGGCGCGTATCCGGCTTCTTCTTTCCACTCGCGCTCAAAGGTCGCCGGGCTGAGCCCCCGCGCCTTGTTGAACTCATCCAGCGCGGCCTGCTTGTCGCCGGCCAGATATTCCAGAAACGCGACGTTCATGTGCGCTTCCGCCCTTGAAGGATTGTACGCAGCCGCTTTCTGCGCGACCGCCAGCGCCGCCTTCACGTCAACCGGGGTCGCCTCCAGCGCCTTGTACATCTGGTCGCTGTAGTTGTACGCCAGGTTCAGGTCCAGCAGGCGGCGCAGTTCCTTGAACGGATCGGGATTGTCGTCCACGTTGATGTAAATGTAGCGGTCGTTATTGATGTTGCGGCCGCCGCGCTTCCGCACCACCAGCATGGATGCCGACTGCCGTCCGCGCGAGTCGCCTCCGGCGGCGTCGCCGGCCTTGAGCGCGGCAAACAGTTTTTCCGCCAGCTCTCCCTGCGTAGCTTCAAAGGCGCGTCCCATGGCTTCGGGCACCTGCGGCCCCACCAGAATGTTTCCCTGCGCTGACCACGTCTTGCCCTGGCGGTCGCCCGCCCAGTTGGGGGCCTTCGGTCCCGTATAGGCCGCAATGTTGCCCTTGGCGTCCACAATCGCCACCTGCCGCCCGTCCTTGCCTTCGAATTTGTCATCAGCCAGGATCTTTTTGAGCGCTTCCTGCGCTGTCATCCCCTGGCGAAGAAGGTCGAGCGCCTGCTGTCCATAGCCGACGTTGACGTTTGCCTGCGTGGCCACCGCTCCCACGTCCGCCATGGCCCACGGCACCACCGACCCCACGGAGAAATAGCGCGACGCCACCGCAACGCCCAACTCGCCGGTCTGCGGATCAATGGCCACAATGGAGAAGGTGGAGACCGGCGGAAGGGTCTGCGGGAACGCCAGAACGGTGCTGAACAGGACCAACAAGAGCAGGATTTTCTTCATCTTCTCCTCGTCAACCGGCTGCCCGCATCGGCGGCGGGCGCCCGGCTGTCATTTATATTCTTCTTTGAGCAGGGCGTACAAGTAGGTATCGCGCCACTCTCCGCGGACCAGCTTGTCTTTGCGAAAATGACCTTCGCGGCGCATTCCCAGCCGCTCCAGCACACGGCAGGAAGCCGCATTCTCCGGATCCACCGTGGCCCAAACGCGGTGCATGCCCAATTCATGAAATGCGAACTTCAGCACCGCCTGCGCCGCTTCCGTCATGTAGCCGCGACCATGAAAATCCAGGTCCATCGCGTAGCCCAGGTCCGCCGTCTGCTCCTGGGCATTGACGATGCTGGTGCGCACGGTTCCCACAATGTGGCCGACCTCGGGCGGTTCTATGGCGAATACCCAGTGGGTCCGCGGCTGGTCCCAGGCGTCGAGCATGCGCTGTTCCAGAAATACCGCCACTGTCGCGGCAGTCTGCGCCGGCCCCGGCAGGTACCGGTAGAAGTCCGGCCGTGTGGCGTAGCGCTGCAAGTGCGGCAAATCATCAAGACGCAGCGGTCGCAGCAATAAGCGCCCGGTCCGGATCACCGGTCCTGCGGATTCCTCGCTCGCCATCACGGCTTCCACTCGGTAATGCCCAAGACGCCCTCGCCAGACCATGGCTTCCCTGACGATCTTGAAGACACGATCATTCCCCGCCGTCCTGGACCATCAGGATTTTCCCGTCTTCGCGCTGCGCTTCCGGCTGGGCGCGTAGCACGGTGCTCACCGAACCCAAAACCAGGGCAATCGCCGCCAGCATCAGCAGCGGCACAGGTTCATGCAGAAGCAGCGCGCCTTCCAGCAGTGCGATCACAGGCACGATCAGGTTCAGGCTGGAAAGCTGATAGGGGTGCATCTTTTTAAGCAGCCAATAATAGATGACAAAGGCGGCGCAGGAGCCAAAAACCGTCAGGAAAGCCAGGGCCAGTAGCGCGGAAGAGTTCCAGACGGCGTGCCGCCGCGACTCGAGCGCCCAGGTGCCCCAGAACAACGCCACGGAGCCAAACAACAGTTGCAGGCCGGTTGAGACAACGGAATCAATGTCCTGCAGCCTCTGCTTTGCGTACACCACGGACCATGAACTCACAACCACGGCCACCAGCACGGCCATGCCGCCGAGCAAGGCGAGCCCGTTGGCGCTCAGTCCGGAATAAAAGAGGACCAGCAGGCCGCCGAACGCAACCAGCATGGCGAAAACGGCGGTGCGCGGGACCTTGCGCTTCATCATCAGCGGAGTGAACAGCGCCACCACCAGTGGCATGGCGGAAAACAGGACGGCCGTCATGGAAGAAGTGACGTATTGCTCCGCCCAGAAAAGCAGGCCGTAGGGCAGGGCCATGATCGTGATGCTCAGGACCAGAAGCGCATTCCACTGGCGCTCGCCCCGCGGCCAGTGCCTTTTCTGCAGGACCGCCAGACCCAGCAGAAGAACCGCGGCTGCCAGAAAGCGGATGGCCGCTGCCTCCAGCGGCGGAATGTATCGCACCACCACCCGGATCGCCATCCATGTGCTTCCCCAGATGAGACACAGCGCGGCGAAGCCGGCCAATTGGCGGCGACTCAGGGATTCAGCTCGCGGCTCAGGCATGCAGAACCAGTGTAATTGATGAGGATATGGCGGCCCGGCATCGCACAAATGGAAAGGGCGCCCCGCGAAGCGCCCCCGTGTGATGTAAT
>DATIWA010000583.1:0-6581 GCA_035465515.1 Candidatus Limnocylindrales bacterium
AACTGCGGCTGGTCGGAGGGCACCCCGGGGCTGACCACGATCAGGTCCTGGTCGCGAAACGTGCGTTCTCCATGCCTGCCCGCTTCAATTGAAATCCCGCGGTCCAGCAGGGCGGCGATTTCGCTCTGGAGCTGCGTTTCGCTCTTGGTGTCGGAGACCGTGACCCGGGCGCCGTGCTCCTGTAAAAAAAACGCTGACGCCGCTCCTGAGCGTCCCAGCCCCACCACCAGCACCCTTTTGTTCTTTAGCTCCATGCCTGCTCCATTGTGCCACGAATCACGCCGGGCTTAACGCAACTTGAGCGTGGTGAGGGCGAAAAGCGCAAAAATCAGAGCGAGTATCCAGAAGCGGATGATGATCTTGGATTCCGACCATCCGGCCAGTTCAAAATGATGGTGGATCGGCGCCATCTTGAAGATGCGCTTCTTGCGCAGTTTGTACGATCCCACTTGCAGGATTACCGAAAGCGCCTCAATCACGAAGACTCCGCCGATGAATGGCAGCAGCAGTTCCTGCTTGATGATCACGGCCACGGTGCCAATCGCTCCCCCCAGCGCCAGCGAGCCTACGTCTCCCATGAAAATCTCCGCCGGGTGCGCGTTATACCACAGGAACCCGATGCTGGCGCCCACCATGGCCCCGCAGAAGATCGTCACTTCCGCCACCTGCGGCATCTTTTGCAACTCCAGGTATTCTGAGAACACCGCATGGCCGCTCAGGTAGGTCAGCACCGTCAGGGCGCCCGCGGCAATCACCGTACAACCGATGGCCAAACCGTCCAGCCCGTCCGTCAGGTTCACCGCGTTGCTCGATCCCACCACAACCAGCATCACAAAAAAAACAAACGGCGTGAATGCCAGCCACCACACGTGCGGATAGTGCCGCAAGCTCTCAATCACCAGGTCGGGACGGAACTGTTTGAGGAATGGCACCATGAGGTGGGTGGAATACTGCCGCGTCGCCGTCAGGAACACCAGCGCGACGCCCACCCCGCCCGCCACCAGGAATTGCAGCAGTAGTTTGCTGCGCCCCGTCAGCCCCAGGTTGCGCTTGTGCACCACCTTTATGTAGTCGTCGGCAAAGCCGATGGCCGCAAACGCCAGCGTGGAAAGCACGGCCATCCATATATATGGGTTGGAAAGGTCCGCCCACAGCAGCGTGGGCACAACGATTGAAATCGTGATCAGCACGCCGCCCATGGTCGGCGTGCCCGCTTTTTTCTGATGCGCCTTGGGGCCTTCTTCGCGGATGTACTGCCCAATCTGGAATTCCCGCAATTGCCGTATGATCGCCGGCCCAATGATCAGCGCCATGAACAGGGCCGTCAGGCTGGCGAACGCGGTCCGGAACGTCACATAACGGAAAATGCGAAACGGAGGAAAATGGGCGTACAAACGTTGATAGAGAAGCCAGTAAAGCAATATTCCTCCGCTCGTCGTGGGAATGACCCTTGATCATATCTCGGATGTCGGTGAAAAAGGCGCAAGGTCTGCTTGAGGAAACTTCCATGTAACCCCGCGGATTCTCCCGCTGGACCCGCTTTTTATCCCTGGCCCAAGCTCTGCGGCCGGACCGATTTTTGCTGTGCGATTTCCAGTGCCCGTTCCAGCTTCACGCCCCGCGAAGCCTTAAGCAGTACAGCATCGCCGGGCCTTAGCTCTCGCGCCAGCCATTCGCCCGCTTCTTCCGGTGTCTCCACAAAAAATGACTGCACGCCCGACCCGCAGGCCGCCTCCGCCAGGGCTTTGGCCATGCCGCGCACTCCGATCACCACGTCGATCTTCCGCTCTGCCGCATGCCGGCCCGATTCGCGATGCAGATACTCCGCCGTTGGCCCCAACTCCAGCATCTCACCCGCAACCACGATCCGCCGCCCGGCCTTCATGCTGGCCAGCGTGTCCACCATGGCATTGAGCGCTCTGGGGTTGGAATTGTAGCAGTCGTTAATAATGGTCGCCCCGGCAAGCTCCACCATCTGGCCGCGCTTTTCCGCGGGCTCAATCGTGCCCAGCGCCCGGGCCGCCTCGCCCGGCGAGATCCCCCGCTGCATGGCGGCTGCGGCCGCGGCCAGCGCGTTATAAATGTTGTGCTCGCCTACCAGGCGCAGGCTTGCCCGCTCTCGAACGCTGCCCGCCACCAGCTCAAAGCTCGATCCCGCGGCGCCGTTGAGCTTCACCTGCTGCGCGGAGACGTCCGCCGCCCGTTTGATTCCGAACGTCACCACCTTGCCCTTGAAATCGCGCCCGAACTGGCTCACGTAGTCGTCGTCGGCATTCAGCACCGCCACACCATTGGGAGGCAGTGTCTCAATGATCTCGTATTTGGCCCGGGCAATCTCTGCCAGCGAATTAAAGAACTCCAGGTGAACTGGCGCGACGCAGGTCACCACCGCCAGGTCATGCTGCGCCAGCTTCCCCAGTTCGCGGATCTCTCCGGCGTGGTTCATGCCCATCTCCACGACCGCGATCTCGTGCTCGGATTCCAGGCGCAGCAGCTGCAGCGGCAGCCCGATGTGGTTATTCAGGTTTCCCGTGCTCTTCATCACCCGGTAACGCGTCGCCAGCAGGTGGGCCAGGATCTCTTTTGTGGTGGTCTTGCCCGCTGAACCCGTAACTGCCAGCAGCGGCCTCCCCCATAGCCTGCGCGCCGCCGCCCCCAGTGATTGCAGAGCCTTCAGCGTATCGTCCACGTAGAGCAACCGGTCCGGGTCTGCATCCACCTTGCGGTTGGATTGCACCATGGCGGCCGCTGCTCCTTTTTCCAGCGCCGCCTTCACGTAGTCATGACCGTCAAAATGCTCACCCGGCAGGGCGATAAAGAGGTCCCCGGCGTGAATCGTACGCGAGTCAATGGAGTAGCCCATCGCCGCCAGTTCCTGGTCGAACTCGCCCCTGGCCGCGGCAAACTCGGCAATCCGCCATAGCGGCAGCTTCATCTCTTGTCCCCGTCCCTCTTGCTGTATCCCATCTTTTGTAACGCCTCTCGCGCCACCTGAACATCATCAAAGGGGAATGTACCTTCGCGCGTAGTCTGATATTTCTCATGGCCCTTGCCCGCCAGCAGCACCATATCGCCGGGCCGGGCTTCCTCGAGCGCAAGGACAATGGCCTTCCGCCGGTCCGGTTCAACCGCGAAACGCTCTTGGCCGCTCCGTTGCACACCCGGCAGAATATCTTCAATGATTTTTCCCGGATCTTCACTCCGGGGATTGTCTGATGTCACCACCACAAAATCACTGCCTCTTCCTGCCGCCTCGCCCATCAACGAACGTTTCGTCCGGTCGCGATCGCCGCCGCATCCGAACAGGGTAATCACCCGGCCCACCGCTCTCGGGCGGCCCACAAAATCCCGTGCGATCGTGGTCAGATTTCGCAGCGCGTCGTCCGTGTGCGCGTAGTCCACCACCACCGTGAACGGCTGGCCTGCATCCACGCGCTCGAACCTCCCCGGCACCTGCTCGAACTTCGCCACCGCTCCGGCAATCTGCTCCAGAGAACATCCCCGGGCATGGCAGGCCGCCGACGCTGCCAGCAGGTTATACACGTTTACTTTTCCTATCAGCTTTGAGCTGATCCTGATGCAGCCGCCGGGAGTTACCAGGTCGAACTCCGTTCCTGCCGGCTGCAACTCGATATTGGTTGCGCGAAAGTCCCCTTCTTCGATTCCGTAGCTGATCACCTGTTCGCTCGCCGCATGGCTGGTCTTGAGCAGCGCCTTCCCGTAGTTGTCCTCCGCATTGATCACTGCGGCCCGCGGCGGACGCGCTCCCGCGCCTTCAAACAGCATCCGCTTCGCGCCAAAATACGATTCCATGTCCTTGTGATAGTCCAGGTGATCGCGCGTCAGATTGGGGAACACGGCGACTTCATATTGGATTCCCCAGACCCGTCCCTGCTCCAGAGCGTGTGATGAGACTTCCATCACCGCATCCGTGGCCCCCGCCTGGAGTGCCTCGGCAAATATCCGGTTCAGTTCCAGCGATTCCGGCGTGGTATGCGGCGCCGGCAGCACTTTCCCGCCTACGTGGTATTCGATAGTTCCCACCAGCGCAGAGGGCCTGCCACAGTAGTTCAGAATGGCTTCACTGAGGAATGTGGTGGTAGTTTTGCCGTTGGTCCCGGTCACGCCGACTATTTTTAGACTATGCGCCGGCTGGCCGTAGAAGTTTGCCGACAATTGCGCCAGGGCCCTGCGGCCGTGGGTCGCCACCTCCCATGCCACCCCGTCGCGCCGGGGCTCTCTGGCGGAGTCCGTCACCACCGCGACCGCCCCGTTTTTCAGCGCCGCATCAATAAAGCGGTTCCCGTCCGCCGTCTCGCCCCGCATGGCTACAAAGAGCCACCCCGGCTTCACCCGCCGGGAATCATAGTCGAGCCCAATGATTTCGGGGTCCCCCGCGCGCGCTTCACGTGCGGGGGCAAAGACTTGCAGCCCGTGCAGCAGATCTGAAAATTTCATTGTCCAGATTATAAGCAAAGCTGACTAGCGCGGGATTTGAGGGATCTTAAGAAAGAAGCAGAACTGTGGTCCTTGTAACCCTGAGCAACCGGAGCGAGGAACGACTAGGAGAGACTCGCGCATCCTGAGAATGCCTCAGATCACCATGCCGCCCAGGGATGGCACTCACGAAAAACTCTGGATCTCCCTGTGAAGATCAAGCCGCCTTCCTCCGGCGCACAGTAGTTTTCTTTACTACCTTTGGCCCCTCCACCTCGCCCGGAATTACACGCTTGATCCGCCTGGTTACCTTGATTTCTCCCGCCACTCTGCCAGGGACGTTGCCGAAAAGAGCATCCACGTATTTCGCGCGGCATTCGTCAGAGCAGAAGTGCACGGCCAGCGGGTCCACGGCCCGCCCCCTGTCCCATGATCCTGCTATCGAGATCTCGCGCCGCGCTGCAGTTATGCCGATATTCTCAGCCGCAAAGCCCAGAATCCAGGCCTCGTCAGCATGCTTGATCTTTCCGCAGGTGTCGCATTGAAAGCGGACCATACAGTTACCTCATCTGACGTTGGATGAGCTTCAGCCTTGCCCAGTTTCCTTGAAGCGGGGTCGCCAGAGCTGCCCTCACGCGCCGATGCTGCCTGAAGCAGAGCACGGCAAGGAGTTCGCCCTTTTCGCGTTTATTCGCGGCCCGTCTTTCTCCGTGCTGAAAATTAGGTCCGGATGGCGGCCGCCTGACGGCCCAATTTTTCCGGCAGCGCCTTCAACCTGCGGCACGCCTCCTGCAACTCGGCGTCGGTCTTGGCAAAGCAGAACCGGACCAGGGTTTCCCCGCCCCCGGCATGGTAAAACGCGCTCCCGGCCACGCTGGCCACGCCGGTTTCGCGCAGCAGGCTCATGGATTTCTCTTTGCTCGTCTTCCCGGGAAGCATGGACGCATCCGCCAGCACGTAATATGCGCCCTTGGGGACCGATGGCGTCAGCCCGATCTCCTTCAGCGTCCCACAGAGCATGTCGCGTTTGTGCACGTACTCTCTGGCAATCTCCTGATAGAAGCTCTCCGGCAGCTTGATAATGCCCTCCGCCACGCCGATCTGCAGCGGCGCCGGCGCGCAGACGTAAACCAGATCGTGGAAGTAGGCAATCGCCTGCGCCCATTTCGCGTCGCAAATGGTGTACCCGACGCGCCAGCCGGTTATGCTGAAGGTCTTGGAATAACCGGAAATCGTTATCGTGCGCTCGCGCATGCCGGGCAGCGTGGCCGGGCTGATGTGCCGCCCTTCATAGATGAAATATTCGTAAATTTCGTCGGTAAAGACGAACAGGTCGCGCCGCCTGGCGAAATCGGCAATCCAGCCCAGTTCTTCGCGCGTGAAGACTTTGCCTGACGGATTGGCCGGCGAGTTGATCATGATGGCCCGCGTCTTCGCCGTGGCCGCCCGCTCCAGGTCCTCGGGTGAAAAGCTCCAGTCCGGCGCCCGCAGAGTCACATACGTTGGAATGGCCTCCACCGCCGTCAGCGTATTGCGGTGATAGCCGTAATAAGGCTCAAACAGGATGACCTCATCGCCCGGGTTCAGCAGCGCCAGGCAGGAAGCGTAAAACGCTCCTGTGGACCCGGAGTGAATGATCACCTCGCGGTCCGCGTCGCACTCGATGCCGTTGAAGCGCCGCATCTTCTCCGCCACGGCGTGGCGTATCTCGGCCAGCCCTTCCGCCCGCGTGTAGCTGTTGATGCCGCGTTCCATGGCCCGCCGCGCCCCTTCGCGGACCTCCTCCGGCACCGGCGTGTCACACACGCCCTGTGCCAGGTTGATGCCTTTGATCTTTTCGCACTCAATGGACATCACGCGAATTTCCGATTGCGCGGTGCGCGCCGCGCGCTGGCTTAGGGAAAGGTACATGTCAGGCGTTCTCCTTGGTTATCCGTTATTTTACGCTTCAGCCCAAAACTTTCGGCGGGCTCGAGGAGGAGGCCACCGCGGACCCCCAGGCGCCGCGCCTGTCAATCGGACAATCCCTCGCATCGGTGACGTCTGAAAGTCATTCCACGCAGAAACACTCTTGGCGCTCAGGACATCATAACGACAGGTAAGAGGAGAAGGTCGCTTCAGGCTGACGATGAACTGCCAGCAGG
>DATIWA010000584.1:0-4243 GCA_035465515.1 Candidatus Limnocylindrales bacterium
AGGCACGGACGCAATCAATGATGTACGGCATGGTATTGGCCTGGCTGATGCTGCCGTCTTTTGGCACAACCGGCTCCTGGGCAGCGGCTTTTTTCAGCGCATCGAGACGGCGCCGCACTTCTTCGTTGTTGCGGCGCGAGCGCAGGTCGTTCAATTTTCGGGTCTGCTGCTGGGCAACCGACTCGTCAATGTACAGGGTTTCCGGCGGCTTCTCTTCGATCACGAAATCATTTGCCGCGACAATAATCTTCTCTTTCGCCTCCACTGCGCGCTGGTACTGGTAGGAAGCTTCGGCGATCTCCTTTTGCGGATATCCATTCTCAATGGCCTTCACCATGCCGCCCATGGCGTCCAATTTCTCAAAGTAGTCGAACGCGCCTTTCTCCATGTCGAGGGTAAATTTCTCGACGAAATAGGAGCCGCCCAGCGGGTCCACCGTCTGCGCCACACCGGACTCGTAGGCGATGATCTGCTGCGTGCGCAGGGCGATCCTTGCCGCCTCAGCCGTGGGCAGGGCCAGGGCCTCATCGTAAGAATCGGTATGCAGAGACTGCGTTCCGCCCAGCACGGCCGCCAGCGCCTGAATGGCCACGCGGGCAATGTTGTTCATGGGCTGCTGCGCCGTCAGCGAAACGCCGGCGGTCTGCGTATGAAAACGCATCAGCCAGGTGCGCTGCTGCCGGGCGTTGAACCGGTCCTTCATCAGGCGGTACCAGATCTTGCGCGCCGCGCGGAACTTGGCAATCTCTTCAAAGAAGTCGTTATGCGAGTTGAAAAAGAAGCTCAGCCGCGGGCCGAACTCATCCACATCCAGGCCGCGACGCCGCGCCCACTCCACGTATTCCACGCCGTCATAGATGGTGAAAGCCAGTTCCTGCAGCGCCGTGGACCCGGCTTCCCTGATGTGGTAGCCGCTGATCGAAATGGTGTTGAACCGTGGCGTGAACCTGGAGCCGAACTCAAACGTGTCTATCACCAGCCGCATGGAGGGCGCCGGCGGATAGATGTATTCCTTCTGCGCGATGTACTCCTTCAGGATGTCATTCTGGATGGTCCCGGAAATTTTCTTCCAGTCCGCTCCCTGCTTTTCCGCCACCACCAGATACATCGCCCACAGCACGGAAGCCGGCGAATTGATGGTCATGGAAACCGTGGTCTTCTCAAGGTCAATCCCGTTGAAGAGGATTTCCATGTCCTCGAGGGAATCAATGGCCACGCCGCACTTGCCCACCTCGCCTTCGCTGGCCGGGTGGTCGGAGTCATACCCCATCAAAGTCGGCAGGTCAAAGGCAACGGACAGGCCGCCGCCGCCCTGGGCCAGAAGGTACTTGTAGCGCTCATTGGTCTCTTCCGGCGAAGCAAACCCGGAGAATTGCCGCATGGTCCAGAGCCTGCCGCGATATCCGCTGGCGTGAATACCGCGCGTGTAGGGCGCCTGGCCGGGATAATTGAGGTATTGTTCGTAATTCCAATCCTCCGGCAGGTCAGCCTGGGTATAGAGCCTTCGGACGGGCACGCCGCTGATCGTGGTGAAACGGGCGCTGCCGTTCTCGTCCAGGTTCACGCCCGTGGCGGCGCCAATGGGCTTTTCCGGAGCCTTTTCCAGGCTGGGAGCCAGGGTGCCTTCGGCCCATTGCCGTTCGCTTGCCGAGGGATGACGCCCCTCAAATACTTCCGCCGCGGGATTGTCCGCGGTCGTGCTCTGGTTTTTGCGCTTTTTGATTTGATCGGCCATAGAAGAATCCAAGCCCTTAATCATAGAAGATGCACAAAACCGGGAGCAAGGAACAACTGGAGGCCGGTTCCCGTCCGGACCATCAATTGGGACCTTTGCTGCCTCCCCCGGTTTGGCGAAGGACGGCCTGGGCTTCATCACCAATCCGGACCCTGGAGAAGAAGTTTTTCAGCTCCGGGTAGTGCCGGGGGTGCATCAGCACGGCGTTCATCTCCAGAGTGCGCTGCACGATCAGGCGCTTTGCATCGGATTTGGAAGTGGCAATGTATTTCGCGTAGGGCAGTTTCGCTTCCTGCTGCGCCGGAACACTTTCGGCGTAATATCCTTCCGGGACCCGCATGGTCACGGAATCTTCTTCTGCAAAGGCGTAGGGGAAATAGATCGGATATTTGCGTGTAGCCTCATTGAATGCCAGTTTGCTCTCTTTTTGGAACAGACCCGCCGGAACCAGCAGACGATTACCGGCAGAGGAGGCATACGCAGGCACCTGAACGGCAAACGTGGCGGACAGAGGTTCGTCTTCTTTGTTCCAGCCCTTTGAACCTGTCAATTTGACTGTGGCATTCGCCGGCAGCTCATTTTTCAGTTCCGCTTCCAGTTCCCTGGTGCGGCCTGCATCATCCGTGTCCAGGGCAGCAAGGCGGTGTTCCAGCGCTTCTCCGCCGGTGTAGCGAAGAGTGATTTCGCCCTTGAGAGCGCCGTCAGGCGCGAGCACAACGCTGGCTTCTCTGACGGTCACCGCGCTGTCCTGTCCCGCTCCGGGAATGGAAAAGAGGACCCCGGGGGCCTTCGAATCCATGGCCGTGGTCCCGGTGCGCATCCAGCGAACCAAGCCATAGGGACAAAACGGCGTGCCGGGATCCAGAAAAGCAGACTTGCCGCCCAGCCTTACAACGGCGACCTCCGAATCAAGCTGGTTGGAGAGAAGAATATCTTTTTCAAAAACTCTGGAAGCACGGCTCGAGACAAAGACGATGGAAGAGTCAAAACCGCCGGCGCGGGCCATGGCAACGAAGAAGCGCGTGATGTCGTTGCGGTTGCCGTAGCCACGCTTTACGACATCGGCAACATTCTTGTTTTCCTTGAGCTCCTCTTTCTTCTGTTCCTTCTCGGTGCGGTCGCGCTCGTAAGTCAGGTTCCTGATCTGTTGCGCCCTGGAATACAAGGCGCGCAGCTTCTTTTCGGGATCTCCTTCGCTGCCGATGGCTTCTTTGGACGCCCTCCGAATCTCCTTGTAATTGCCCAGGTATTTTTCGATCGCAAGCGACCAATAATGCCCGACGCCCGACCAAAACGTATCGGAGGACACCGTTCTGGCGTCGGTGTAGAAAAATTTCACCTGGACGCGGTACCAGTCTTTCGGAGGCATCTGCTCCTCGGCCTGGAACGGAAGCACGTTCTCCTCGTCCATCTCCCAGGCAGCGGCGAAGCCGGGCTGCGGCTTCGCATTCAACTGCAAGCCGGCCGGCGCCACCCAACTGATGGAATAGAGCTTGTTGTACTTAAACCAAAAATGCTCCTTCACGGTAAACAAGTCATGTTCCACCGTCCAGCGGTGATCGAAAACAAACCTCTCCGGATATTTCACCGTGTACTTGTATTCAATGATGCTTCCGGGCGTCACCTGTGAGAACGTGAAGGTCTGGGCAAGGACCTTGACAGCTTTGTCCTTGAAAATCAGTTTCTCAAACAGCTTACCGTCGAACTCAATGATGCTCCCGTCGGGGTGTATGGTCCTGGCGGAGAAATCACTCAGTGACATCATCTTTGAGACCATGGGTATCTCAACGTCGGCATAGCGCTTGCCCAGCTCATTCAGAATCTTGATGCGTCTGTACAGGAACTCGGTATGCGCCGTGTCATCGATTTCATCGGCATAATAAAGCTGCACCGCTTCGGCGCCGGGAAATCCCTTGACATCTTTCATCTGAAGGTCCTGCTGCGTAATCGGAAGCCAGGGGGGAGTTTCGGCCGCTGAGACGGCGGGGTGAACGAAGTAGAGGAGGAAACAAATCGCGACAACACACCGTATCGCGTTGCCCGGGCCGGGCGCCATGGCAAGCCTTTCTTTGTGCCGCCCAAACTCCCGGCCCATAATGCCGGCGCCGGCAAGAACGACCGGTTGTGCCCTCATCCGCTAGTTCGCCTTCTTCAGAATCGCCATGTTCTTCTCGTCAAGGTTGATCTCGCCGAAAAGCTTCTTCAGGTCGCCAATCTGATCGAGCGGCACCAGCGTGGTATCAACCGTGTAGTCCCGGCGGTACCTGAGCAGGTTGCCTGTGGCCTCGCTTTTGCTTTCATAGGTCGCAAAGGGAAATTTCCCGGTTGCGGGATCGGGCAGTTCGTCAACCTTAAACCCGTCGGGCAGCGCGATCTCAAAGAGGTCAGTCTCGGAGAATGGCGCTTTGAACTGGTAGCCATAGTGCCGCGGCTTGGCGGGATCGAAATAACCGGCCATTTCACCGAGAACACGCGGCCGCACCAGCAGCAGGGACCCGGCGGTCTTGG
>DATIWA010000585.1:0-4599 GCA_035465515.1 Candidatus Limnocylindrales bacterium
CTGGCGCGCCCACTGCGGTAACGGCGACAGCCGGCAACGCGCAGGCCGGCGTCTCCTGGACCGCTCCGGCAGATAATGGCGGATCATCCATCACCTCCTACACGGTCACCACGCTGGCTGGAGGCGTCCCAACTGGAACTCCTCTCACGGTGGCAGCCACGGCGACCAGCGCGGTGGTGAGCGGGCTGACCAACGGGACCAGTTACACCTTCACCGTTCATGCAACCAACGGCATCGGCTCGGGAGCCGAGTCGGCGCCTTCCAACGCAGTAACGCCGTCGGTTTCTGCGGCACTGCCGGACCTGAGCCTGGCGATCACTGGAGCAACCTCGGTTCCGTTTGGTGCAAACGTGATCTACACGCTTTCCGTCACCAATACCGGCGCGGGACCTGCACCGCTGGTGGCGCTTACGGACACGCTGCCTCTTACGGGAGGCACTTTCGTTTCGCTCAGCACAAGTCAGGGCATCTGCACTCTCAGCGGCACCGTGATCAGCTGTAACCTGGGGTCCCTTGCAGTTGGCACGACTGCTACCGTGGCGGTTACGCTCAACGTGACCGCACAGATCACCGACTCGGCCAGCGTGCAGGCTTTCGACTCGACCGGGGTTGCCATTACCGACCCAACGCCGGCCAACAACAGCGCCAGCATCAGCACCGCTATTCAAACGGCGACAACCACCACGGATATTCAAACCGGCGGTTCGCCTTCGAACGGCGGTCCCAGTGTCAACACTGCCGACTTTATTACCTGGCAGGTTAAAAACGACCAATCCACCACCGCCAACAACGTGGTGTTTACCGGCACTCTGCCTGCGGGAGCCCTGTATAGCTCGGTCTCCGGCGGTCTGGGCGTCTCCTGCACCGGGCCGGCGCCGGGTACGGCGGGCGGAAGCGTCACTTGCACCCTTGCCAGTCTTGCTGGAGGGCAAACGATGCAGGTCATTGTGAACTTCACCGTGGCAGCAACAGGTTCTCTGCCGTTTACCGGATCTTCAACATTTTCCGGAACGGACACCAACACTTCCAACAACTCGTTCACTGTCACAATTAACGCGAAGTAGAACGACGAACTGGACCTATGACAGCTGCCGGCTTGCCGCCGGCAGCTTTTTTATGTGCCTCAGGTTTGCTGTAAAGTTGTAATTCATGTCTCTGGCAGAACAACTCGGAGAACTCACCAGAAAACTGCGCGCCCTGGTGCCCGCCGAGAGGCTCACAACCATTGACCGCGCGATCGCCCAGCTGAAAGATTCAGGAATCTCAGACCACGCATTGAAGCGCGGGGACGCCGCTCCGGCGTTCCAGCTTCCCGATGGCGACGGCATGCTCTGGCGGTCGGCTGATATGTTGCGCCGCGGTCCGCTGGTAATTGTCTTTTATCGCGGACGCTGGTGCGCCTACTGCAACACCCAGCTGGCTGCAATGCAGGAAATCCATTCGAAGATTGCCGCCGCCGGAGCGTCACTGGTGGCCATCTCGCCGCAAACTGAGAAGCACACCTATATGACGCGGGACATGCACAAGCTTCGCTTCCCTGTACTTAGCGATGCGGGAAATAGAGTGGCGCGGAGCTTTGGGCTGGTATACCGGGTCCCGCCTGACCTTCAGAAAATGTACGAGAGCATTATGACCAAACTGCCCGGCTACAACGGGGACCAGAGTTGGGAGTTGCCGGTGCCAGCCACGTACATCGTGCAAAAAGACGCAACTATTTCCTGGAGCCGGGTGGACCCGGACTGGCGCGAGCGTCCGGAATTGGAAGAAATTTTGCGGAAGCTTGACGGCAAAGGAACCGAAGTCACATAAAGACAGCTCCCAGCGGACTGGCGGGAAGAGACTTCGTGTTCCTTTGCGCCGTTTGTGTTGAACTGCTAGCGCCCGCGGCTGGCCGGAGGCACAATGCCGTTCATGCGCAGGTATTCCACCATCTGGCCGTACTCATCAGCAGCGTGAATCACGACAGCGGTGGCCACGTACAAGCGGGGTGACATGCCGCGGAAAAACTGGACCTCTTGCAGTGCATTCTCGCTGGTCAACGACTTGGCCGCGCGATGCCCGACGGCGAATGAGTCTTTCAGGAACCGGACAATCTGCGCTTTGCTCTTCAGTTCCTCCGGGCCGTTGGAGCCCTTGATGTTCTCCGGCACTTTCTCGCCCGTGAGTATGCTCCAGAAACGGTAGTTCGCCGTGGCTGTGTGCTTGACGAGTTCGGCAAACGTGCGCACGTTGCCGTAAGCGCTTCCGGGAATATTGAGGCTGGCGGGGGTGAAATTGTACTTGTCTTCCGGCATGGCCTCGGCGGCGTCCACCACGTTCTTCTCATATTGGCTGACCTGGCGGTCCACCACGGAGGCAATGCTCGCAGGCGGTTCCGGCGCGGTCTGGGCCTGCGGCGCAGGCGAAGCAGCGGGGCCGGCCGGCTTGCCCTGCGCCATCGCGCTGATGGCAAAACTTAGAACCAGCAACAAACAAAAAATTCTAAGATGCTTCATAAAGGTCTCCTCTTCCTCAAGTAAAGCAGCGGAAAAACGATACCACAGCGCGGGCAATCGAAAGACAGTTCCTTCGCCGTAAGAATAAAACACGGAAGGCAATCGCCTTCCGTGTCATCCGCGGGATGCGTAAAGATTCAGTTGGAACGGCGGCTGGCTGGGGGAATGATGCCGTTCATGCGCAGGTACTCGACCATCTGACCGTAGTGATCGAAGCCGTGGGCCACGGCAAAGGTGGCCACGAACAACCTGGAAACCGGGTTGGGGCTGAATGACACCTTTACGGTGCTGACAAGGTTCTCTGAAGTGAGCGTGCCCGCCGCTTTGTGCCCCAGAGCAAACGAGTCTCTGAGGTATTTCATGATCTCGGCCTTGGTCTTGATTTCGTCCGGCCCGTTCGGGCCTTTGACGCCCGCGGGCATCGGGTCGCCGGTAATCGCGCCCCAGAACATGTAATTGGCGGTGGCCACGTGCTTCACCTCTTCGGCAAAGGTGCGCACGCCTTTGTAGTCACTGCCCTGAATGTTCAGGCCGGTTGGAGAAAAGTTGTACTTGTCTTCCGGCATGGCATCAGCGGCGTCAACGAATTCTTTTTCGATGATGCCGATCTGGTGATTGATTTCGCCCGAAATGCTGGGCGCAGGCTGCGCTGAAGTCGCAGCAGGTTGGGCTGCCGGCGCGCCGGCCTGGCCCGCGGCAAAGGTGCTCATGGCAAAACTGAGGACAATCAACAGCAGGAAAACTCTCAGGTGCTTCATTCTTAACTCTCCTGTCTTTTAAGTGAGTGCTGCGATTCCTGTAAACGGTACCAGTTGGCAAGCAGGAGGAAGATGACCATGGCCACGGCTGCCGCCGTGAGGCTGGATTTCACTCCTACATGCGAGGCCACCGCACCCCATAGGACACTGCCCAGCGCCAGTCCGCCCTGGAGAACAAGAACGTACATGGAAAGAACGCGGGCGCGTACCCACGGAGGGCAAGATGTCTGCGCTACCAGGTTGAGGGTGGCCAGAATGCTGATCCAGGCAAGGCCGGCCGCTGCGGCGAAGATCGAGGAACCGGTGAGCGTGGTGGCGCGAACCAGGCCGCACAGGGCGGCGGCGAAGACCACTGTGGCGGCAACGGCAACACCATCATACGAAAAACTGCGGCGGGCGCGGACCAGCAGGAGCGCACCAGCCAGAGCGCCCAGCCCGAAAAACGCAAGCATTGTGCCATAGCCTTGCGCTCCAAACTTGCTGGCGATCAACGGCAATAGCGCCCAGAAAGAACTTGCAAACAATGAAAACGCTGCCGTGCGGACCAGCACAGCCCGGATGCGGGACTCCTGGCCGGCATAACGGATTCCCAGCATTACCGCACTGCGCACCGTGGGGGGCGCTTGATGCGAGTGCTGAGCGGCGGGCTGCGATTGCGGGTTCCAGCGATAGAGAAAGAGGATTACGCCAAAGAATGACAGCCCGTTCAAAAGGAATGCAACACCTGAGCCTGCCGCAGCGATGACCAGTCCACCCAGGGCAGGACCAACCGCGCGGGCAATGTTAAAGCCCGCGGAATTCAGGGCGACAGCCGCGGGCAGTTTTGAAACCGGCACCAGGTCGGGAGTCAGCGCCTGCCATGCCGGATCATTCATCACGGCGCCCGTGCCCAGCAGGAAGGTAAAAATCAACAGCAGTGTGGGGGTGCAGGTCCCGGTGATGGTCAGCACGCCCAAAATCACGGAAGCGCCGACCATGGAGGTCTGGGTAAACAGAAGGAATTTGCGGCGGTCCATAATGTCCGCCAGCGCCCCGGCCGGCAATGCAATGAGCAGAACCGGCAGACTCAAGGCCACCTGCACCAGGGAGACCCACATCGGCGAACCGGTAAGCGAGGTCATCAGCCAGCCGGTGGCTATGTTCTGCATCCAGCTTCCCGTATACGAGATTACTGCGGCAATCCACAAAGTACGGAACAACGGTTCCTGCAGAGGCGCCAGCGCCGAGCTGTGCAAGAGACCTGTGGAGGTTTGCGCGGGTGCGGAGTTTTCCATGGGGCTAACGGCCCTCGGCTGCGCGGGTGCGGGCATAGACCTTCATTGGACTGTGGCCCTCACCGTCTGGTT
>DATIWA010000586.1:0-3321 GCA_035465515.1 Candidatus Limnocylindrales bacterium
GAAAGGCCATCGCCATGGCCGGGCAGCGGTCAGAGCTTGACAAGGCGATCCGCGACAACCGCCTGCACCTGCGGAATTTCCTGCTGAACGGCGACACCCGCGAATCGGACCTGCTGTTCAAGGGCATCGCTGATGTGGACCAGCTCATCACCAAGACGGAAGACACCACTTCATTTCTCACGCAGGGCCGGGACAAAGCGCAGCAACTGCTGCACAGCGTTCGCGAGGTTGAGAGGGACTGGGCGAGCCAATTCGCCACGCCTCTGGTGGAGAAGCGCCGCCAGGTTGACGCCGGCAGTTCAACAGTAGCCGAACTGCAAATCGCCTATCTCCAGGCCAATCCGGGATCGGAACAGAAACGGGAAGAAGAACCGCTGCGCCAGCTTGACTCCCTCATGGCGGATGCGGTGAACAACGCGAATAATTCCGACCAGGCTTCCCGAACCATCATCAATGTGATCACCCTGGCAGGGATGGTTTTGATGCTGTTGCTGGGCGGATTCATTGCCTGGAAGGTATCCGACTCCATCACTGTACCGCTGAACCAGTTGATTGTTGTGGCAGGCCAGATTGCCAACGCCGGAGACCTGGATTCGAAGGTCACCATTACCGGCCAGGACGAGATGGCCCAGCTGGCCATGACGTTTAACAACATGGTCCTGTACCTGCGCGAGATGGCAGGGCTTTCAGAATCGATTGCCGGCGGCGATCTCTCAGTCCAGATCAATCCGCGGTCCAACCGCGATACCCTGGGGAACGCCTTCCGTGAAATGACCCTGGGCTTGCGCAGCCTGGTGAAAAACGTCCGCGACAGCGCCTCGCAGGTGGCGAGCGGCTCCAACCAGGTGGCCAGCGCGTCAGACGAATCAGCCAAGATCAGCGTCCAGGCGGCCTCCGCGATTGACGAAGTCACCAGCACGATGCATGAGATGAGCATCAACGTGCAGAACATGGTGAAGAGCACGCAGATGCAGGCTTCGAACGTGAGCGAAACCTCCGCCTCCATTGACGAAATGGTGGCCTCGATTCAGCGCGTGGCGGACACCGCCAAGGTGCTGCTTGACATCTCGCAGCGTTCACGCGACGAGGTCCACAACGGCATCAACACCATGGAGAAGGCCACGGACGGGCTGAGCCGGATCAACGCCGCCATCAGTTCCTCGGCGGAAATCATCTCGGCGCTGGGCCAGCGGGCTGACGATATCGGGAAGATCATCGAGGTCATTGACGATCTGGCGGAGCAGACGAATCTGCTCGCGCTGAACGCGGCCATTGAAGCCGCGCGCGCCGGGGAACACGGGCTGGGCTTTGCCGTTGTTGCCGACGAAGTCAGAAAGCTCGCCGAGAAGTCCGCCCAGTCAACCCGCGAGATTTCCGAACTGATCCAGAGCATCCAGAAGGAAGCGCGCAAGGCCGTGGACAACATGGAAAAGAGCACCAGCATCGTGAACGAAGGCATTTCGCTGGGCGGCGACCTGAGCAGCGCTCTGAAGAAGATTTCCAACGTCGTGTCGGAGGTGTACAAGTTCGCCCAGGAGATCGGCGCGGCCACCAATGAGCAGTCGCACGGCTCGTCCCAGATCGCCAAAGCCACCACCCGGCTGAACGAGATCACGCACGAAATCAATTCCTCGGTGGAAGAGCAGGCGTCCGGAGCGCAGGCGGTGGTCCGGGCCATGGAAAAAATGCGTGAGCTGGTGCAGCGCTCTTCATCCGGTTCCACCGAACTGGCCGCTTCGGCAGAGCAGATGTCGAAAATGTCGCGGATGATGCTGGAATCCATGGACCGCTTTGTCATTGAGACCTACAAAGAGGGCGAGGGGCGCAATGGGGCGCAGCGCAACGGCAACGATTACAGCAGCCGGGCGGCAGCCCCGCAGTGGGCCACCGTGGGCTCCCCTTATAACTGAGGCGCCGGAGGAACCATGGCCAGGGAATTACATATTGTCGGCTTCCGCATCGGCCAGGAAACGTTCGGCGTGCCTATCGGGCTGGTGCATGAGATTGTCCGGGTGCCGGAAATCACGGCAGTGCCGGATTCGCCCGAGTACGTGGAAGGCGTAATCAACCTGCGGGGAAAAATTGTTTCCGTCGTGGACCTCCGCAAACGTTTCGGAGAAAAAGAGATCCTGCGCCACAAAAAGAACCGCATTCTGGTCACCGAGGTGGAAGGCAGGATGGTGGGCCTGATTGTGGATGCGGCGTCCGAGGTCCTGAAAATCCCGGAGAACGAGATTGATCTTCCTCCCAATGTTTTCGAGGAAGGCGATGTGAATTACGTCACAGGGGTGGGCAAGCTGCAGGGACGGCTGGTCATCCTGATTGACCTGACCAGAATTTTACAGAAGGGCGAGTTGCGCAGGCTGAGTGAAACAGCGGAATCGCAGCCGGCGACGGCCTCGGCGTAGGGCAAGCAGCAGCAGAAAGCCAGGGGACAATGGTCACATCAAGCACTCCAATCCAGATCAGTGATGCAGAATACAAGCTGCTGCAGACGCTTGTGTATCAGGAATGCGGCATGTACTTTGACGAGCGTCGCGCCCATTTCCTTCAGGACCGACTTCAACGGCGTCTGAAGGCCTGCGGCATGGACACGTTTTACGGATACTACCGTCTCCTGACCAGTCACCATGGAAGACAAGAGCTTGCCGCTCTGGTGGAAAACCTCACAGTCAACGAAACCAGCTTTTTCCGGAACAAGCCGCAGCTGGACCTGTTCCACAAGTCGGTACTGGAAGACATGCTCCATCGCAAGCAGGAACGCCGTGACTGGACGCTGCGCTTGTGGAGCGCAGGCTGCTCCACGGGACAAGAACCGTACACCCTGGCGATGATGGTGTGCGACGCTCTGGCCTACTACTACCTCCGCAATCCACTGCCCTTTGACATGCCGAGCCCCAAGCCGCTGATTCCACCGCCATGGAAAGTGGAGATCCTTGCTTCGGACATCAACTATACGGTCCTGCGGGCCGCGCAAGAGGCAATCTACACTGAGAGCCAGATGGAAGCGGTGGACTATTCATTCCGCCTGCGCTATTTCGATAAATTAGGCGACCGGTACGCCGTAAAACGAGGGCTGAAGGAACTGGTTCACTTTGATTTTCATAACCTCAAGACGGAGTTCCTGCCGCAGCGCAATGACATCATCTTCTGCCGCAACGTAATGATTTATTTTGACGAAGCCGAACAGAAGCGGCTGGTGGAAAAGTTTTATCGCTGCCTTAATCCTGAAGGGTTTCTATTCATCGGCCACGCGGAGAGCCTGTTCGGGCTTTCTGACAAGTACCGGATGATTCACCAGAACAACGGCACCGCATACCA
>DATIWA010000587.1:0-4445 GCA_035465515.1 Candidatus Limnocylindrales bacterium
CTTCAGGTGAAAGTCAAAATCCCCGGCGCGGACAAAACCAGATTTGATGAGGCCGCCAAAAATGCCAAAGAGGGCTGCCCCATCTCGAAACTGCTGAACGCAAAAATCACCATGGACGCGCAATTGGAAAGCTGAACCTGAGGCCCCTCCATTGCCAGGCACCGCCAGGGCGCCCGCCATGCCGCCCTGGTTCTTATTTGACTGCTCACATCTCCCTGCGGCCGGCGTCTAATTTGCCGGATTGACTTTGCGGGCCCCACAAAAATCTAACTCCAAATCCGGGAGACGTTCTTATGCGCAACTATCTGCTCCAGCTGTCGCTCCTCATCGCGTCACTGTGCCTGGCGGCGCCCTTCGCCGGAGCGCAATCGGCGCTGCTTGACCTGCCGCGGGCCAGCCAGCACGCCACGGTGATGCAGCGCGTCGGTTTGACCAGCATCACCATCAACTATCACCGTCCTCTGGTGAACGGGCGCAAAATCTGGGGCGGCCTGGTCCCCTATGGACAGGTATGGCGCGCCGGCGCCAATGAAAACACCACGATTGAATTCACCGATCCGGTGATGGTGGAAGGCAAACCGCTGGCCGCCGGCATTTACGGCCTGCACATGCTCCCTGCCGAAAATGAATGGGCCATCATCTTCTCCAGGACCAGCACGGCCTGGGGAAGTTTTTCTTATGACCAGAAAGAGGATGCGCTGCGAGTGAACGTGAAGCCCGGGCCATCCGGTTTTCATGAAGCCCTGACCTACGATTTTGACGGCCCCACGCCCAACGCCACCACCATCACCCTGCGCTGGGAAAAACTGGCCGTGCCTTTCAAAGTCGAGGTGAATACCAAAGAGATCGTGGCCGCGAGCCTGCACAAGCAGTTCCGCGGGCTGGCCCAGTACAACTTTCAATCCTGGGACGATGCCGCAAACTACTTCGCCGACAACAAGACCGATCTGGAAGAGGCCCTGAAATATTCCAATCGCTCCATCCAGATGGAAGAGCGCTTCGACAACCTGATGACCAAGGCCCGTATTCTCGACGAACTGGACCGCAAGCAGGAAGCCGGTTCGGCGCGCACCAGGGCCATGGCGCTCGCCACGCCGATACAGCTTCACATTTACGGCCGTCAGCTCCAGGCGCAGGGCAGGCAGGAACAGGCTTTTGAAGTGTTTCGCGCCAACATCAGAAAGAACCCCAATCACTGGACGGCGCACAATGAATCCGCCCGGCTGGCCAGCTCGCAGGGCAAATTTGATGAAGCGGCAAAAGAGATGCGGGCGTCGCTGGCCGATTCACCTGACCCGATCAAGCCGCAGGTCGAAGCCCTCATCAAAAAGCTGGAGGCGAAGCAGGACATCAATCCGTAACCCTCAAAAAGTTTTGAGCGCAAGAGGTGGAGTGTACGAAGTCCTGTCAGAGCTTAATCTCCGGATGTAAGAAACATTTTCTTGAACCGGAGAGAAGCAGATGACAGGATTTCGTGTTTTCCCCATTGAGCAATCTCTTGCCGCCGGCGTGCGCGACAGCTTGAAGTCTCCGCAATACGGGCACCCGGCCCATGTGGAGCCGGCGTCAGGGTACGGGCCCTGCCGGCTGTGTCTGCGGCAGTTCCGCCTGGGTGAGCCGCGCATTCTTTTTACCTATAATCCTTTTGACGGTCTGGACAAATATCCTTCACCCGGGCCGGTATTCATTCACGCAGAGCCCTGCCCCGCCTTCAGCGGAATTTCCGAATGGCCGCAGGAGCTGCGCGGGCTGCCCTTGACGCTGGAAGCATACGGCGAAGACCGCTGGATCATCGCCCGCGAGCGCCCGGAAGCGCACGCCATAGAGCACGCCATTGAAAAACTGATGGCTGCGCCAGGTGTGCGATACATCCATGTCCGCAATACTGAGGCCGGCTGCTTCATCGCGCGGCTGGAGCGATGGGAGGCGGGGGCGTAAATCCCCGCCGCGCTTCCGTATTCACGCCTGCGTTCGCTGCGCTATGATTGAGGGCGATCTTTGCCCATCCCTCATGTGGAGTCATGCGCCATGCGCAAGTTTTTGTTCGCGGCGTGGGTAGTAGCCGTCATACTCGTTTCATCCGGTGTCCTTGCCGGGCAGGCCATTCAGATACCCAATGATCCCGGTCCCATGGCCCGGCAGGTGCGCTCGGAATTTCTCTACTCGTGGAATGCCTACAAGAAATATGCCTGGGGACACGATGAGCTGAAGCCGCTCACCGGGTCGTATCACGACTGGTACGGCAAGTCGCTTCTCATCACGCCCGTGGACGCGCTCGACACCATGCTTCTGATGGGCCTGAATGACGAGGCCGGCAAGACGCGGGAATATATCGACAAGAATCTTTCCTTCGACCAGGACATTGACGTCAAGAACTTCGAGATCACCATCCGCCTCCTGGGCGGGCTGCTGAGCAGCTATCAGCTGACCGGAGACAAGCGGCTGCTGGAGCTTGCCGACGATCTGGGAACGCGCCTGCTGCCGGCCTTCAATTCTCCTACCGGCATGCCCTACATGTACGTGAATCTGAAAACAGGAAAGGCCCGCGGAGCGGTGAGCAATCCGGCGGAAATCGGGACGCTGCTGCTGGAGTTCGGCACGCTCAGCAGGCTGACAGGCAAACCGGCCTACTACGACAAGGCCAAGCGGGCCTTGAGCGAGTTGTACAGCCGGCGGTCAAGCCTGGGGCTTGTGGGTTCGACCATCAACGTTGAAACCGGAAAATGGATTGATACCACCAGCACGATCAGCGGCGGAGTTGATTCCTATTACGAATACCTGCTGAAAGCGTGGCTTCTCTTCGGCGATAAGGACTGCCGGCGCATGTGGAAAGCCAGTATAAAGGCCGTGAACAAATACCTGGCGGACAATACCAAAACCGGCCTGTGGTACAGCCAGGTGGACATGAATACCGGCAAAACCGTCTCGACCCGTTTCGGCGCGCTCGATGCATTCTTTCCCGCCGTGCTGGCCCGCTCCGGCGACGAAAGCCGCGCTCGGCGGCTCCAGGATTCCGCCTACAAAATGTGGACCACCTGGGACGTGGAGCCTGACGAGATTGATTATTCGACCATGAAACTCGTCTCTCCGGAATACCCGCTGCGGCCGGAGATCATGGAATCGGCCTACTATCTTTATTACTACACGAAAGACGACCGCTACAACGAGATGGCCTCGGACTTTCTCGGAAGCCTGGCGCGCTACTGCAAAGTGGATTCGGGGTACGCTGCGCTGCGGAGTGTCGAGACGCGGGACAAAGCCGACATCATGCCCAGCTACTTCCTGGCGGAGACGCTGAAATATCTGTACCTGCTCTTTGCGCCCCGCGACATGCTGGATCTGGACAAGGTGGTTTTCACTACGGAAGGACATCCACTGCGGAAGACCTGGTCAACAAAAAAGTAGGGCGGCCGGTTAGCCGCCCATTCAGTGTTGCTACCTACACCCTGAGAAAAGGAGGTTGTTGTTCCATGCTCTACTTGCTTGCCGCTATGAGGCGCCTGCTTGCCCAGGCCCGGAATGCCCCATTTAGGTCCCGCTTGCTCACCTGTCCGCCGACTGTCTTCCTGAGAGGCATCGGCCAGATTGCCTCTCTTCCGAAAGAAAACTTTTGGTTGTGGGAGGTTAGAAGGACGTCCGGGCGCGGTCACCTTCTGGTTTTTTCAACGCGCTCTCTGTAACGTCCTTCTTCCTCAACCACAGCATTGGCTCATTGCTACCCAGCGCCAGCACCCACCTTTAGTTGACCAACCCGCTCAGTCACCCTTGCTTGCGCTCCCAAACTAGCGTCCGTCTGCTCTTGTATATAGCAGGGCGAGTGCCAAACCGATTTGCGCTGTAAGTTGCTGAAAATACATCGGCCCCAGTCCTAAGTCACTCTTTCCCTGTGACAAGCTGGCGCAGCCGCAGGACATGTTGTCACAGGCATGACAGCCAATGGCACGACCGGTGCAGGACGATACGGCTGCTGGTTTTTTGCCGCCTGACCCAATATAAAAAGGATATGCCGCCAGGCGTCCCTCGCGAACCCGCATCTCCGGAACTCATCGCCGCGCCGGCTGCCCCCGCACCCGCCGGCCACAGCGAATACGAACGGCGTTTGCAGCAGCGGCAGGCTCTGGCCCGGGATTTGCAGCGCAAGCATCTATGGACCGGGAACGTGCGGGTCGCCCTGTTCCTCGCCATTCTGGTGCTGGGATGGTGGATCGCCAAGACTGGCTTCCCCTCTGTTTACTGGCTCGGCGCTTGTGCCGGCGCGTTTGTTGCGCTGGCAATCGTCCATCGCAGGATTCTGCGGGCAAAGAGCACTGCCGAACGCGCGGCCGCCCTGTACCGGCGCGGCATCGCCCGGATTGAGGACCGCTGGGCGGGAGCAGGCGATACCGGCGAACAATTCCACGACCCGGAGCACGTGTATGCCGGCGATCTGGATATTTTTGGCGAAG
>DATIWA010000588.1:0-9900 GCA_035465515.1 Candidatus Limnocylindrales bacterium
CGCACAGGCGGTCCCCGTTATGTATCCCCGGACCATTGGTCGAAGCGACATATTCGAAGCTACCGAATGGACCATTCCACCGCACGATCTGGATATATGGATTGGAGGTGACGGAGAAATTGATTTCATAGCCGGTAATGCTGCCCGCTGTTATCGTGCTGCGCAGCCGCAGCTCTATTTCTGCGATAGGCGCGGTCATTGACGGAGCAATATGGGCCGTGGCACACGCCGTCTGATTGGCGCTCCACGCACCTCCCACAACAGCGGTGGAATCGTCAAAACCATTGCTGCCCGTTTCGGTCCCAAACGCAAACCCCGGAGTGGTGCGGGCATCACTCCAATTCTTCCCGTTTGCCTTTCCATTGATCCAGTTTCCTCCTTCGGAGATCGGATTTTCGGTCAATGGAAAGTTGGTGCTGTAGGTCCTGGCCAGCAACAATGTCGAGCAGGCAAACAGGCAGACAATGCTAAGAATCTTAATCTTCATCAATACACCCTCAGATCAGGTTTGCGCATATGTCGCGCGCGCAATTGAGTTGAAAACCATTGGAGCCGCTAACCGCGGAGGTACAGGAAGCCACCGCTACCGAGATCTGAGAACAGAAAATGAATGGAAGCGGGGAGAGATTTTGACACTGATACTGCGACCGCAAAAACAACTCCTGGACGATGGCGCGTGCTAGACCCCTTATAACAGCCAGTACGGGCCTTCTTCAAGAGCCATCTGGTCATGAACCGCATGGCGGGCATCAATGTCCCTTTGCCTCTCACCCGTTTGCCCGATCAGCTATTCTGAGCGGGATCAGGGATCACTCCTTTAGAGTTAAGCTGCTTACCGAAGGCCGCCCGCAGCAAGCGATGCGGCCCTCGTGATTGATGCGAATTTGTTCCCGGAGCCTCGCCCGGCTACGGGGTCGGGATTACAGCCATGCTCTCGTTGGAATAGGCGCTTTCCTGCGAGCTCGCATCCACCGCGGTAACCACGTAAAAGTAAGTCAGACCTGATTGGACGTTGGTATCTGAGTAGCTCGTGCTCGCGTCCAGAGAGGGATTGATCAGAGTATAGGGGCCTCCGGATTGGCTTCCCCGGTACACGTTGTAGCCGGCGACCGTGGAGGTGCTGGGGTTCCAGGAAAGTGTCACATTGTGCGCCGGCTGCAATCCGCTTCCAGAGAGCGTCTCCGTCGCGGGCGAATTCGAAGCATCACTGAGGAAAGAGATGCTGCCCGAAGAAGCGCCTGCTGTCGTGGGCTCAAAGCTCACGGTGAAAGGGACGCTCTGCCCGGCAGGAACAATCACAGGGAAAGCGATCCCGCTAAGAGAATAACCGGCCCCTGTCCAACTGGCGGAGGAGACGGTAACACTCGAACTGCCGGCGGTCAGCAATCCGGTTTGGCTCTGGATGGTTCCCAAGGTTACATTGCCGAAATCCATCGCCGTAGGACTCACGCCAAGCTGGTTGCCGGCGATTCCCGTTCCTGACAGCGCTTCCGTAATGGGTGATGTGGATCCGCTGATCAGGACTGAAAAGCTTCCGGTGGCCGGCCCCGCGGTCGCCGGATCGAAGGCAAGAGTGACAGTAATACTCTGACCAGAACCCAGGACAAGCGGCAACGGAGGAGCCGAGACGACACTGAAGCCGGCTCCCGTCGCCGTCAAACTCGAGATTGTAGCCTTCGATCCATGGCTGTTGGTCAGGGTCACGCCGCTTGTCTTCTGGACGCCCAGGGGCACTGAACCGAAATCGAGGGCGGTGGGGCTTAGCGCAACATGCGCAGAGGCAGCCGAGGCGGGCTTCGGCGAAGAGGACGCTTTGGCCGCTCCTCCGCAACCGCTCGTAATCAAAAGTGAAAAGAAGAGAATGGATAGAATCAGAGGGACAACTGGGTACCTATACTGCGCCGGCAAAATGAACTCCTGCTCATGGGGGATGCTTGCTGGAGCACTTATAGCAGCGGCTTCCAGAGTCTCTCAAGAACCATAAGGCCTTGAACCGGATGAAGTCATGCCAATGATCATGTGGCCGCATCGCGTTTGTCCGATTTCCTCGCTCGCGCTCTGCACCATTTCACAATTTGTTGAGTAGCTTGACGCCGAAAAGACGAAAACAAATCGCTCCTTGACGAGCGCCAAAGGTAACAGAGAAATGAGAAAAGCTTCCGTCCGAAAGTTGCCGGCGCAGATTCCTCCGGTCGAAACCGGGCCGCTGCGCTTTGGTGACGACGCAGCAGGCGTCTTTATCCGCGCCGACAACGCGCTTGCGTTTTCGATCGCCTTACGAAGTCTCCTGCATGATGAAGAATTGAAATCAACATGCCTGGCCGTCTGGAAGACCGAAATGGAAAATCTGTTGCGGCTTCTGGAATCCAGCCGCAAAGAACATTCCAGACGCAGCGATGCCCTGGGATTTACCGGTTAAAAACTGCTGCCCGTCCGAACCTCCCTCCCGTTCCCTTCCTTCACCGGGCGATTGTCCCCAATCAAGCTGTAGTCCCGGTCTTAGACATTCAGTAAATTCAGCTTAGCTTTGATTTCCTTTCCTCTTAGGAAGGACGGTGGCCGTGTGCCTGCAAGGTTCATGACCTGATGGGTTCTTGAGGGCGCTGAAAAGGAACTGCTATAAGAGACTCGCGCAAGCATCCCCTAGCAGGAGTATCTTTTCTTGCCGCAGTATAAGTACCGCGCTCTCCTTCTGGTCTTAGTCATCTCCGTCATGTCAATTGCGGCAACCGTCGGCTGCGGAAGCTCGGGAGCAGCTTCCTCCGGCTCGCAATCTGCTTCTCCATCTCCGACTCCGGTCCCCGCGCCGGCGCCTTCTCCTGCAGGCGCGCTTGCGGTGACTCCCACGGCCGTAAATTTCGGCTCCGTGGCGATCGGGAGCAGCAAAACAAGCACGGTAACTTTGAGCAACACCGCGGCCGCCGGCGGCGCCAGCATCACTGTCTCCCAGATCACCGTGACGGGTGCGGTCTTCAAAATGGCCACGGGGCCCGCGCTGCCTCTAACGCTGGCTGCGGGAAAGAGTTCAGCTGTAACTATTACGTTTACGCCAACCACGGCCGGGTCAGCCAGCGGCAGCCTTTCCATACTCGCTCAAGGTTCAAGTTCGCCCATTGTGGCCGGCTTGTCAGGGAATGGCCTGGCGCCAAACCAGCTGGGCATCAGCCCGACGGCCATCAACTTCGGCAATGTGATTGTGGGAAGCAGCGTGAGCCAAACAGCATCGCTGACGGCCGGCGGGTCGAATATCAGTGTTTCCTCGGCTGCATGGAACGGATTGGGCTATTCGGTGAGCGGCATTACATTTCCGGTGACTGTGCCGGCGGGACAGAGCGTCCCATTTACCGTGACTTTCACTCCGCAGACCGCGGGAAGCTCTTCCGGCAGTGTCTCCTTCGTGAGCAACGCCGCCAACTCACCAACCGTGGCAACACTGGCCGGCGCGGGAGTACAGCAGCATAGCGCGAGCCTTTCCTGGATCCCCAGCACCTCCACGGTTGCCGGGTACAACGTCTATCGCGGCACACAATCCGGCGGGCCATACGCACTGATAAGCGCATCATTGCAGGCCGGCACAAGTTACACGGACAACACCGTTCAATCGGGACAGACTTATTTTTACGTGGTGACCGCAGTGGATGCCAGTTCACAGGAAAGCGTCTTCTCCAACGAGGTACTGGCTACCATCCCGACGCCGTGATTACCGTGGCCCGTTGGCCGGCTCGGACCGCCGGATAACGCCGGCGCATCAAATCATGCTCCCTCAAGGTTCAGCTCTCCAGCCCCGGAAAAATCGTAGCTGAAGATTTCCAGGGCGACGCCGACAAGCTCGCCCGGAGGCTCGGGCTGCATCCGCAACACCTTGCCGCGACAGCCAACCAGCATGGGAACAGGCGAGAGCGTGAGCTTTTCCGGGAGCACCAGCACGCATTCCAACTCCTGGCCGCACTCAAGCCCCCGGCAACCCGTGCAGAAATAGATGCCGCGGGCGCTGACGTTGCGTGTTTCCGCCAGAGCCATGGCGCAGGTGCCGGGAACACGGAAGCGCACCACCACCTCCAGAGGCAGCCGTGCCAGCTTGCGGCGCTCAAGCTGATATGGCATTGGTTGCTCCCGGGCTTCTCCCCGCGCCTGGATGAAACAGATGCAATTCAGATTTCACTCCACAGTCACGGACTTGGCCAGATTACGCGGCTGGTCAACATCACAGCCGCGCAGAACGGCGATGTAATACGCGAGCAGTTGCAGGGGGACGATCTCAAGAATGGGCGAAAGCAACTCCGGCGCAGCGGGGACATAGACCACGTGGTCGGCCGATTCGCGGATCTCCTCGTCGCCCTCCGTGGCCACGGCAATCACCTTTCCCGAGCGCGCCGTAACCTCCTTCATGTTCGACACGGTCTTTTCATAACGCAGCACCGACTCGGGGTCGTTCACGTCCCTGGTCGCGATGGCCACGGTGGGAAGCTCCTCATCAATCAGCGCGTTGGGACCATGCTTCATCTCACCGGCGGGATAGCCTTCCGCGTGAATATAGGAAATTTCCTTGAGCTTCAGCGCGCCCTCCAGCGCGATGGGGTAATGAATGCCCCGTCCGAGAAAGAGAAAATCCCGCGCGCGATAGTATTTTTTTGCCAGCGCCTCACATTCTCCAGCAGCGCGCAAAACAGCTTCAATTTTTCCATGCAACTGGCTGAGTTCGGCCAGATAGTGTATGGCCTGGGGCCGGGTTACCAGTCCGCGCAGACGCCCCAGGTAAACAGCAAACAGAAACATGGCCGTAAGCTGCGCCGTGAACGCCTTGGTGGAGGCCACGCCGATTTCCGGCCCTGCGTGCGTATAAATCGTGCCGGAAGCCTCGCGGGCGATCATGGAGCCGACAACATTGCAGATGGCCATTGTCCTGGCGCCTTTCTGCCGCGCTTCCCGCTGGGCGGCAATGGTGTCCGCAGTCTCCCCCGATTGCGTGATCAGCAATGCCAGGTCTCTGCCGCCGATGATGGGGTCGCGATAGCGGTATTCACTGGCGTAGTCCACTTCCACCGGCAAACGGGCCAGGCGCTCAATCATGAACTTGCCGGCGAGCCCGGCATGCCAGCTTGTTCCGCAGGCTGCGATGTTGATCTTCTGGAGATTGCGGAATTCGTCTTCACTGATGTCCATGGCCTCCAGCGTGACCTGGCCGGTTTCCACGGAAATGCGACCCATGGCGGTGTCCCTCACTGAGCGCGGCTGCTCGTGGATTTCCTTGAGCATGAAATGCCGGAACCCGCCTTTTTCCGCCATGACCGGGTCCCACGTGACGTGCTGCACGCTGCGGGTCACCGGATGGTCCGCAAAATCGGTCACTCTGACCTCATTGGGAGTGATCACGGCCAGATCGCCATCGTGCAGGAAAAAAAGGTCGCGGGTGTGTTTGAGGATGGGCGGCAGATCAGACGCGATGAAGTATTCATGGTCGCCAAGACCGATCACCGCCGGCGGCCCGTTGCGCGCGGCCACGATTTTCTCCGGCTCCTCCGCCGCAATCACGGCCAGGGCAAAAACACCGCGTATCTCGGCAATGCTCTTGCGCACGGCCTCTTCCAGGCTGGGCTTGTGTCCATTGGCCCGCCGGTAGAGATGGGTTTCGACCAGGTGTGCCAGGACTTCCGTATCGGTCTGTGTGACAAATTCGTGACCTTCGGCGACGAGCCTTTTCTTGAGGCCAAGATAGTTTTCGATGATTCCGTTGTGGACGACCACGATGCGGCCGGTGCAGTCGCGGTGCGGATGCGCGTTTGCTTCGGTGGGGCATCCGTGTGTGGCCCAGCGCGTATGTCCAATTCCATACGTGCCCTGCACGGGCTTGAGCCTGACCACGTTCTCCAGATTACGCAGCTTTCCCTCCGCACGGCGGACCTCCAGTCCGTTCCCTGCTCCGCCCACTGCAATTCCAGCAGAGTCATAGCCGCGATACTCAAGCCGGCGCAGGCCCTCGAGAATCACTGGCACCGCTTCCTTCTTTCCCACGTAACCGACGATCCCGCACATAAGCATTCCCCCGAAGCAGCGGATTTCACGCGAGGCGGGAATCCACCGCAGCAGAAGCAGTGCACGACCTCTGCCATCTCATCAATGCGATGTAAGTTGCTGGATCTGCGGGTGTTAGATATGCGCTCACAGATCCGGACCGGGGAGCCGGCGGGCCTTTTGGCGTTACCTGGGCCGGGCGAGAGTCCTGCAAGAGCCGGCACAGGCCAGGATAACCTGTTTGGATTGAATAACTTAAACTGCGGAAATTCCACTCTAATCAGTTGGAACTTCTATGAAAAGCTTTTCCCAAACCGGTCAAATTCGCTTTTGCGGACGCTGATCGGGCGATGCGCTTGAGTCATGCGGGAACCAAGTTTTTAGCAAGGAACGGTTCTGCACTTCTGTAACTTTCGCCGCAACATCGCTGGGGATATGATTCTGCTTATGGCAACGCAACCGCGCATGCGCACGGCACCGCACCTGACGGCAAAACCGGCGCAGGAGAGGGCCATATTCAGGCGCTGGCAGAGATACCGGCTGAACCTACCGATTCGCCTCATCGTCTGCCGGGAAGATTCCACCCGCATCATGGACGGCCGGGCCAACGACATCAGCGAAGGCGGCATGCTGGTTTTTGCCGGCCTGGAGTTGAAGGCCGATGACAAGGTGTTTATTGAGTTCACGCCGCCGTATTCCAGCACTCCGGTACGCGCGCCTGGAATTGTCCGCCACCGGCGCGGCTACAACTATGGAGTGGAATTTCTCCTCGACACGCGCGACGATCAGGAACAGACGGAAAAATTCCGCAACCTGCTCAAACTTGCAGCGGGAAAGTAAAGTCCCGCCGCCGGTCGGAACTTCCCGAAATCCGCACGAGCGATACCGAGCGAGCCTTCAGTGACTTCCCTTTTGCGGCGGCATTTCCTGTCCCGCCGCTGGAACTTCATAAGCGCCCAGATCAAAGGCTTTGCCCTGAGGGCGTGGCACGCCATCTTTGTCTGGTAGTTGCTCGTAACGAGGCGCAAACGGATTGTCCGCGGCCAGAGGCATACCGGCGTCGCGCGCCGGGCTGGCGGCGCCTAGGTGTAAATCGAAGCCTGCACGGTCCATGAATTGAGGATCGGCGTTAATGTTCTCCGCCGTCTGGCCGGGCCCCTTGCCCGCGCCAAACCAAAGGTTGTGATCGCCGGTGATTCCGCTCTTGTTCCCGTCAATGTAAATCTCGCCGGGGTTCTGGTACACGACGTTGTTCCGCAGCCGCATGGTCAGCGACCCGGGGCCGGCAATCGCAAACGCGCCGCGCGAACCGTCAGCGTTCGGCGAACTGTTGGCGCCGCAATCTGAAAGCGTGTTGTTGAATACCTCCACCGCGCCGGAACCTGGCCGGCCGTGATAGGTGATCCCGGCCACGTAGATGCAGGAAAAGGCGCCGCCTCCGTCCTTCGGATCAGCCACGCCGACGTGATAGATAACATTGTTGTAGGCCTCCACCGGCCCCCTGGAAGGATCCACCGTTGCGAAGTTGATGCCGTTGCAGTTATCGCCATGGATCAGGTTATCGTGCACGTGGAGGTCATACTGGCTGGACCCGGTGGTGTCAGAGGCCCCGCACCGCGGAGTACACAGCGGCGAGGAATGGAACTGGATCGCCCGGCACGTATAGTTGTCATGAATGTGGTTCCAGCCCACGTCAATATGGTTGGAGTCCGTGCTGAAATAAACGGCGTGGTAGAACTTTGATGACCGCGGACTCACACCGGCGTTGTGCACCTCATTCCCATAAAACCTGATATCACTTGCGCGGCTCATCTGGAAGCAGCCAACCTGGTTGTCGGCGCCAGGACACTCCATCTCATTGCCGACGATCCGCCACCCGGTCCCGCTCAGGTCCATGGCCTGCGTCCCGCCAATCACATGCAACTGAGAAATGACCCAGTAATCCTCGCGGGCGCCAAGGTTGGGGGTTCGAATGCCGTAAGCCAGGCCGTGCGGCACGCCAATCGTCACCCTGGCGCCGGGATAGGCCACCAGCGCCTTGGGAGCGCCCGGGGTCCCGGAGTTGCTTCCGCCATTGCGGTCCATGCTGAGGCAGGCCTCAAAGCGTTCCTCAGAGGTCTGCGTCACACCATCTTCAATGTATGTCACGTCCCCGGGTGACATGCCGTTCTTGGCGCGAACGATTGATCTCCAGGGTGAGGCGTAGCTGCCGTTCCGGGAATCGCGCCCGCGAACGGAGACAAAAAAGATCCTCCCCGGACGTATGGCAAAGGGCACGCCATTGCCAGGCAGTGTGCCGCCGTTCCCGGCAAGATTGACGACGATGCTGCCTGTCTTTGCCGCAGGTCCGAGTTGAAAAGTAATTCTGCCGTCTGACCATACCGGATAACCCGCAGCGGCGCCCCCACCGATCGTCACTGTGGAATTACCGCGTTGATCGCCAAACCCTTTGCCCCAGATGGTCACAAAGGCGCCTTTGTTGTTCTCGCCTCCGGAATTTGGGCCGCTTTCCAGATCAGAAAAGAAGATGCGCGGCGGCATCCGCTGGGCATTCGAAAAGCCTGGGAACCAGGAGATAAGGAGAATAGCGGAAAAAAAGATCGGCCGCATCAGCCGGCCATGCGCAACTTCTGCTTGGCCGCCGGGCATTTGTGGGCGCGCTCCGCCGTGGCCAGGGCCATACGATTCGGGCTCACGGCAATGAACTTGCCACAACGCGCACAGCAGGATTCAACGAGTACCGGAAAAGGCCTGACCTGATGATGAAGAAAAACAAGAGACAAACACGAAGCGGGACGAGAGAGCATCCTGGGCATTGGATCCACCTCACTACCGTTCTTGGCCGGCGAGTTGCAGCGCGGGCTCCGGTCCCTCGCTAGTGACTCATCGATTGCAATCAGAACACAGCGGGCTGGCGCCGCACTCTGGCAATCAAAACAACGCAATCACGTCCCGGAGTCGTGATCACACACTGTGTTACTGCACAGTATAGACCCGAATAGCTGGATTTGTTATGCAAAGAAATGCAAAGGACGATAGATAATCAACAGAAAATTCGGCCGGAAAAGGGATCAGAAAACATTAATGTCCGTGTTCTGGCGGTAATCGCAGCCAAAACACATTCACGTCCCCCGGTTGGGCGTGGGGCGGAAGCGTGCGCTATGAGGCGGCAAGCAATACCACCTTGCCCGTGGCCTTCCTCTGCCGCAACAAATCCAGCCCCCGGGCGGCATCTCTCAAAGGCAGCGTGTGGGAAACGTGCGGCTTCAGTTTACCTTCCTGAAACCAGCGGAAGAGCCGGGTAAAGGAACTGCGCAGCAGATCGGGGTTATGCGTCTGGTAGGACCCCCAATAGAAGCCGATCACGTCAATATTCTTGACCAGGACGATATTGGCGGGAATCTGGGAAACGCGCCCCGCGGCAAACCCTATAACAATGATGCGCCCGCCCCAGGCGATAGAGCGCAACGCGGCATCGAATGCGTCTCCGCCTACGGGATCGTAAACCACGTCAGCGCCGCGACCGCCGGTGATGGCCTTCACGCGCTCGCGGATATCTTCCCGCGAATAATCAATCAGATGATCAGCCCCGTGCTGCCGGGCAACTTCCAGCTTCTCCGCCCCGGCGGCGCAGGCGATAACGCGTGCGCCCAGGGCCTTGCCGATCTCCACTGCCGTCAAGCCGACACCACCGGCGGCGCCCAGAACCAGCAGCCATTCGCCGGGTTGAAGGCGGGCGCGCCACTCCAGCGCACCGTGCGAGGTGCCATAAGCGACGGGGAAGCCGGCGGCGGTAACAAAGTCCATGCTCTGGGGAATGGGGACCACACGCCCGGCGTCAACCACCGCTTCTTCGGCAAAGGCCCCCAGGCCCGTCAAGGCCATGAC
>DATIWA010000589.1:0-2502 GCA_035465515.1 Candidatus Limnocylindrales bacterium
GACCGCAATCTGGCCTGATCCGGTTGGCGCCGGGGATATTTCCTGGGAATAGCTGCCGGCCGGCGGCTGGGCGCTGTTCGGGTCGTAGGAACCCGACGCCGTCATGCTGGCCGGACCTGTCTGCTGCGCAGAGCCGCCCGCCTGTTCCGGCGCGAGTCCGACGCTCACGGCAGCGGCTTGCGCATCGCGCGCGTTCCGGACCTGGATTGCCCGGGCGTTTTGCCCTGGAAAGACGGCTGCAACGCTGCCAGTTTGCGCAGCCGAGGTCATTCCCAGAAGCCCGCCCAGAAGCCCGAACAAGGCCAGAACTGCTGATTTGCGCATTGTGAAAATTTGCGCTCCTTTGTTTGCTGAGAAGAGATTTGTGCTCATCGGGTTGGCCGGCCTCCGTTCAAACTTTTCCTGCGGAATCTGCATCTCTCCTTGAGCCTGTCTGCTCATTTATAATTTTTGTGTATCTGCTACGCAGGAGATTTTCACGTTTGAACTCACCCAATGGCCAGATCACCAGACCGCGCGTTCTTGTAGTCGATGACGAGCGCGTCATTGCCGACACGCTCTCTATCATTCTGAACAAGAATGGTTTTGAGGCCTCTGCTGTTTACACGGGAGCCGGCGCGGTTGATCGCGCGCGTGAAACCAGTCCTGACCTTGTGATCAGCGACGTGATCATGCCGGACATGAATGGGATTGAGGCGGCCATCCGTATCCGCGAGATCCTTCCGGGCTGCAAGATCCTCTTGTTCTCCGGCCAGGCGGCCACGGCCGATTTACTGGAAAAAGCCCGTGCTCAGGGCCATGAATTTGAAGTGCTGGCAAAACCTGTTCACCCGCAGGACCTGCTGGCCAAACTAAAGCTGTAAGGTCACCGTGATGATGACCGCCGCGCGGTCACCACCGTCTCACTCACTCCGCCATCAGAGTTCCCGGCGGCCCTCAATGGCTTTCAGCATGGTGACTTCGTCGGCGTATTCAATGTCACTGCCGGCGGGGATGCCGGTGGCAATTCGAGTGATCTTTAACCCGGAAGGCTTGATAAGGTGCGCGAGATGCACCGCAGTGGCTTCGCCTTCAATGGTCGGATTCGTGGCGATAATCACCTCGTCCACTCCGCCGCTCTCAATCCGCTTGAGCAGGGAAGGAATGCGCAGTTGCTCCGGGCCCACTCCGTGCAGCGGCGAAATGGCCCCGTGCAGCACGTGATACACGCCGTTGTAATATCGCGTTTTTTCTATCGAAGCGATGTTCGTGGGCTCTTCCACGACGCATACCAGGCGCTGGTTGCGGGAGGGATTGGAGCAATAGCTGCAAGGTTCAACATCTGTGATGTTGTTACATACCGAGCAAAGATGAAGTGTTTCTTTAAGATTGCGGATGGCCCCTGCGAGGGCCTCGGCATCGTCCTCGCTGGAGCGCAGGATATGGAAGGCCAGACGCTGGGCGCTTTTGCCGCCAACTCCGGGAAGCTTCTTGAGTTCATCAATCAGTCGAGCCATTGGCTCGGCAAACTTGGACACGAAATTGCCCTCACATTCCCGGCAGGCCCAGGCCGCCCAGCATGCCGCCGACGGTTGACTGCATGGCTTCATCCACTTTCTGGCTGGCAGCGTTCATGGCGGCGGTGACAAGGTCTTGCAGCATCTCCACGTCGCCCGCTTTCACGGCTTCAGGATCAATCCGGGTTTCCAGAACCTGCTTCTGCCCGTTCATCTTCACGGTGACCGTTCCCCCGCCGGACGAAGCTTCCACCACAGTCTGCTGCATCTTGTGCTGAAGGTCCTGGGCCTGTTTCTGGGCCTGCTCCAGCATCTCCTGAAATTGGCGCGAATTAAAACCGCCCATGCCCTTCTCCTAGTTCTTGTCGCGATGATCGATCACGGTACGGATCTCCGCCCCGAATCTTTCCTGCATGCGCTGCACCACGGGATCTTCCGCCGCGCGGCTTCGTGCCCCTGCTCCGTTGCGCACCGGACGAATGGCGCTTGGCACTCCGTTTCCATTGCGCTGGGCGGAAGCCCCGCCCATCACATTCACCTTCACGGGACGCCCGGCAGCGCTTGAAGCCGCGGCATTGGCGATCCGCCTGGGTTCCGCCCCCATCATCAAATCAATCACGGCCGCGGGACGTGCGATGGTGATAATCAGTTCGTCCCCGCGAAACTCCACGCTGCCTTCCTCGAGGGTGGAGGCCAGCATCTTGTGGCCGGCGTTTTCGAGTTCCGTGAGCACCTGCCCCAGAATTCCGGCTGGATCGCCGCTTGTTTCCGCCTGAGGAATGTTCTGCGGCCCTGGGGCGGGCTCCTCGACGGCCACCGCGACACCGACATTCCGGGCAAAGCCGGCCGCGTCACTCCCGGGCGCCGCTGACATCTCCGGCTCAAAACCGCGGCTCTTGCGCACCCGATCGGCTTCAAAAGGTGAAGCAGGCGCTTCCTGCTTCCGTGGCGAAGCCGCGACCGGGGCAGATCCAACCGGGCTCGCCGGCCGAGTGGTCGGGGCCGG
>DATIWA010000590.1:0-4432 GCA_035465515.1 Candidatus Limnocylindrales bacterium
TAGGGGTGCTGGGCGCTATCGCCGCGCTGCTGTGGACCTGGAGGCGCAAGCGCGCAGGAAAACCCGTAATCCCTGAGCCCAAGGAACCGGCCAAAGCAGCTTGAGCTACACTTAGTCCCTTCACTTTCGCTAAAATAATAGATTCATGTCGCTAACCAAACAGCAGGCTCTGGACCTCTTTCGCTCGGACGACCTGATCGGGCTGGGAATGGAAGCCGACGCGCTTCGCCGCAAGCTCCATCCCGAAGGCGTGGTCACCTACATTATTGACCGCAATATCAATTACACGAACTTCTGCACCGAGTACTGCACCTTCTGCGCCTTTTACGCGCCCATCAAAGGCCCGGGCCGCAGCAAGGGTTACGTTCTGGATTTTGACACCATCTACGAAAAGATCCGTGAGACGGTCGAGGTCGGCGGCACCGGCGTGCTCATGCAGGGCGGTCTGCATCCCGACCTGAAAATTGAGTGGTACGAGCAGATGCTCAGCGGCATCAAACAGCGCTTCCCAAAAATCCATCTGCACTGCTTTTCAGCTTCGGAAATCATCCACTTCGCCGAGGTCAGCGGTCTCAGCATTGAAGACACCATCAAGCGGCTGCGCGATGCCGGTCTTGATTCGATTCCCGGCGGCGGCGCCGAAATCCTGGACGACGATGTCCGCTTCAAGATCGCCCGCCTCAAATGCCTCACCGCGGACTGGCTCAACGTGCATCGCACGGCGCACAAACTCGGGATGCGCACCACCGCCACCATGATGTTCGGCGTGGGCGAAACTCTGGAGCAGCGCATCAACCATTTTCAGGTGGTTTACGATCTTCAGGAAGAAACCGGCGGCTTCACCGCCTTCATCCCCTGGAGCTTCCAGCCGAAGAACACCGCTCTTGGCGGCCGCCACTGGGACGAAGCTACGGCCGTCGAATACCTGAAGACCCTGGCCATCGCCCGGCTTTTCCTCTCCAATTTTGAAAACGTCCAGTCAAGCTGGGTCACGCAAGGCTTGAAAGTCTGCCAGATGGGACTGCGCTTCGGCGGCAATGACGTTGGCTCAGTCATGCTGGAAGAGAACGTGGTGCGTTCCGCCGGTGTGGCCAACTGCACCACCGAAGAAGAGCTGCGCCGCATGATTCGCGATGCCGGCTTTGTACCTAAACAAAGGGACACCTTGTATCGCCAGTTGTTCCTGAACTGACCCCGGTCAAAAAGCAGGGCCGGCCGGCAGCAGAGCAGGCCGGAAGAGGCTGCAAAATTGCCCCCTTGCCGCGTGCGCGTGCCTGTGATCATTTACAATCTTCTTTTCTGAATTTCCTCTTGCGGAGTTCATCATCTGAGCGCTTTGGTTGCCAATTTTCTGTTTTTTTTCGCTGCCAGCTCGCAGAAGGGATTGGTCCACTATCTCAAGAGCCAGTTCCTGGACAAGACCTTCAGGGGCCTCTATTCACCCAATGCGTTCGACCTCATGCTGCTCATCCCGTATTTCGCGGTGATGATCGTGCTGGCGGCCTACGGTATGCACCGCTATGCGCTGGTGTATATGTACTATCGCAACCGCAAGAACCGCACCACGGAGCCGCCCGGCCGCTTTGCCGAACTTCCCACGGTCACCGTGCAACTGCCCATTTTCAACGAGCAGTTCGTGGTGGACCGGCTGGTGGAAGCCATCTGCAAGCTCGACTATCCCAAGGACAAGCTGGAAATCCAGGTGCTGGACGACTCCACCGATGAAACCGTCGCCGTGGCCAAAGCCGTGGTGGATCGCTACGCCGCTCTCGGCCATCCCATCACCTACGTGCACCGGACCAACCGTGAAGGCTTCAAGGCGGGCGCGCTGCGCAACGGCATGCTGGTTTCCAGGGGCGAATTCATCGCCATTTTTGACGCCGACTTTGTTCCTCCCGAGGACTGGCTGCTCCGCGTGGTGCACCACTTTGCCGATCCGGCCATCGGCATGGTGCAGACCCGCTGGACACATCTGAACCGCAACTACTCTTTCCTCACCGAAGTTGAGGCCATACTGCTCGACGGCCATTTCATTCTGGAGCACGGCGGCCGCTCCCGCAGCAACGTCTTCTTCAACTTCAACGGCACGGCCGGCATGTGGCGCCGCCGGGCCATTGAAGAAGCCGGCGGCTGGGAACACGACACGCTGACCGAAGACACTGATCTCTCTTATCGCGCGCAGCTCAAGGGCTGGAAGTTCAAATACGTTCAGGACATCGAGTGCCCGGCGGAACTGCCCATTGAGATGACCGCCTTCAAGACCCAGCAGGCGCGCTGGGCCAAGGGGCTGATTCAGACCGGCAAAAAAGTTCTGCCGCTGGTTTTCCGCAGCAATGTTTCTTTCCGCATCAAGACGGAAGCGGTGTATCACCTCACTGCCAACATCAGCTACCCGCTGATGATCGTCCTCTCCACGCTGCTTTTGCCGGCCATGATCATCCGCTCGTTTGGCGGCTGGTTCCAGATGCTGCTCATCGATCTGCCCCTTTTCCTGGCCTCCACTTTTTCCATCTCCAGTTTCTACCTGGTCTCGCAAAAGGAGCTCTTCCCGCGCCGCTGGCCCCGCACCTTCCTTTATCTTCCGTTTCTCATGTCGCTGGGCATCGGCCTCACGCTGACCAACACGCGTGCCGTGATGGAGGCCCTGTTCGGCATCAAGTCTTCCTTCAAGCGCACGCCCAAATATCGTGTGCAATCCAAGGCGGACAAAGCGCTGGGGCAGAAATATCGCCGGCGTCTGGGCATTGTCCCCTGGCTGGAGCTTCTGGTGGGCGGTTACTTCGCCCTGATGTGCCTCTATGCCTACACCAGCGAGAATTACTGGACCATTCCGTTTCTGCTGCTGTTCGTTCTGGGGTACTGGTATACCGGGTTCATGTCTCTCCTGCAGGGCCGCTTCGAGCGCCTCTCGGTGGTTCGCGAGCCGCATTCTAAGCCGTTCCCTGTAGGCGTCTAGCCCTTTTTCGCGCTGGCCAGGCGCTCAGGTTTGATATGCTAACCCGGTGTTGATGCGGGTCCTCTACGGTCTCTTGGTGCTCTCGATCGGGGCCATTCTGGTGGCCCTGGGCGGTACTTTGTGGCGACTGCGCTGGCATATGCGGCGCTCCCGCCATGAGCCGCAACACCTCGGCGAAGAAGTTCCGCCGGTGCAAGAGCCGGCAAAGAAGATGTGACCGCAACCGAAGGGCGGCTTGCCGGTACCCCTTTTTCGCCAAACTTAAAATAATTTCAGGCAACACGGCTTTTTCTGCTCCCGTGCTGCCATAATTGAATCCCAGGGTTGTTTATGTCATCTTCGTCTGTTGTCTCTCAAGTTCGCGAAATAAGCGTCGCTCACAGTCCCGATTCCGACGACGCCTTCATGTTTTACGGCCTGGCCACGAACAAGGTCCGCGTGCCCGGTCTCAAATTCAGCCACACCCTGACCGACATTGAGACTCTCAACCGCAAAGCCATGGAAGGCTTTTACGATGTGAGCGCCATCTCCTTCCACGCCTATCCTTATGTCCAGGATAAATACGCGCTCATGCCCTGCGGCGGCAGTGTGGGCGAGCAGTATGGCCCCATGGTGGTTTCGCCGCGCATGATGGGCCTGGATGAGCTGAAACGCACCAGGATCGCCGTCCCCGGCACGCTCACCACCGCCTATCTCGCGCTAAAGCTGTTTGCTCCCGCCATTGAAACGGCGGTTGTGCCTTTCGACCAGATCATCCCGGAGGTTCTGGCGGGGAAATATGAAGCCGGGCTGATTATCCATGAAGGGCAGCTTACCTATGAGAGCTCGGGCCTGTGCCGGCTGATTGATCTGGGGAAGTGGTGGCATGAACTGACCGGCCTGCCGCTGCCTCTTGGCGGAAACGCCATCCGGCGCGATCTGGGTCCTGAGCTGATTCAGACCATAACCCAGGCCCTGCATGACAGCATTCAATATGCCCTGGACCATCGCGAAGAGGCCCTGGCTTACGCCATGCAGTTTGCGCGCGACCTGGACCCCCACATGGCCGACAAATTCGTCGGCATGTATGTCAACGCGCGCACGCTCGACTACGGCGAAGACGGCAAGGAAGCAGTGGTCCGCCTGCTCGGCATGGGATACCGCGCGGGCATCATCCCGCACGAGCCTCGCGTCGATTTCGTATAGCTCAAAAACAAAGGGGAGCCGCATGAATGCGTCTCCCCGGTTCCTTAGTAGCGGCTTCTGAATCCGCCGCCGCCGCGATTACCTCCACGGCCACCGCCCCGGCCGCCGCGATCGCCATATCCGCCGCCGCGACCGCCGCCGAACCCGCCGCCGCTACGGGCAACTTTAGGACGCGCTTCGTTTACGTTCAGCGCGCGCGACCCCAACTGCGCCCCGTTCATTCCATTGATTGCCTTCTCGGCCTCTTCATCGTTGACCATCTCCACAAACCCGAAGCCTCTCGGCTGGCCA
>DATIWA010000591.1:0-2605 GCA_035465515.1 Candidatus Limnocylindrales bacterium
GGCACGATCCTGCGCCTGGGCGAGCAGTACCCCGGCTGCAATTTTCACTGGGTCGTGTTCAGCGCCATCGGAGTACGAGAGGCAGAGGCGCGGCGCGCAGCCACAATGTTCGCGGGACCGGCCGCTCTCGACAAGCCTCTGCTGAAAACCTTCCCGGATGGCTTCATGCCGTTTTCCGGCGCCGAAGTAAAGGCGGTGTTTGAAGAGCTGAAGCAGACGGTCTCTCCGGACCTCATCTTGACTCACAACCGCAATGACGCACACCAGGACCATCGGCTCATCGCAGAGTTGACGTGGAATACGTTTCGGGACCACTTGATCCTGGAGTACGAGATTCCAAAATATGACGGTGATATGGGGCGCCCTGTGTTCTTTGTGCCGCTCTCTTCAGAGCATTGCGAAAAAAAGGTCCGCTATCTCATGGACGCTTTCCAGTCACAGCAGTGCAAGCGCTGGTTTCGGGAAGATACGTTCATTTCGCTCATGCGGCTGCGAGGCATGGAATGCAATGCACCCAGCGGTTACGCCGAAGCATTCTATTGCCGCAAGATGGTGATCTGAAGAAACAAGAACCCGGAGCTCCTGGCGAAACACAGCCGTTGGTCTCCTACTGCGGCAAAACAGCCCAGAAACACTTCGTTTCGCAGCAGTCCACTTCAAGACAGTGTCCAGTTCCCCGCTCAGATTTTTTATCCAAAACAAAACAACATACCGCGCCAAGCGGGATCTAACCGCCGATTCGCAATAAAGAACGGCTGGCGGCAGAAGCTGCGACGATGGACACGAAACTTGCTACATTGGCCGAGAACATTGGCGGTACAGACGCTGCCGCGGCCGAGGACCTGGCACGGGATTTGCGGCGGGATACCGCTCGCGGCGCTCTCATCTCGATTGGGGGGCAGGCCGCCAGCCTTGTCCTTCGCACCGGCTCCATGATCGTTCTGGCTCGACTCCTGACTCCCACGGACTTTGGGCTGGTCGGCATGGCCACGGCGGCTACAGGCTTCCTCACCTTGCTCAAGGACGCGGGACTTGGGATGGCAACCGTGCAGCGCTCGGTCATTACAGATGCACAGGCATCCACTCTTTTTTGGGTCAATCTTGCGTTAGGCGGCGTGCTGGCCGCAGTCTGCGCCGCGCTGGCTCCCGCTTTCGTGGTCTTCTATGGCGCGCCGAGCCTGTTCTGGATCACCATAATTTTGGGTTCTTGCTTCATTTTCAACGGAGCATCTGCACAGCACCGAGCGGTCCTGCAACGAAACATGCGATTCGGAGTGCTGGCGGTGATTGACATCGCTGCCATGGTAGCAGGCATAGGGGTTGCAATCGGAATGGCTGCCGCCGGCCAGCGATACTGGGCGCTGGTAGAGATGACTGTGGGCGTGCAGGCGGTAAGCGCGGTGGGCGCCTGGCTGGCGACGCGATGGATTCCCGGCTGGCCGAAGCGGAAGTCAGGAATCCGGCCCATGCTCATGTTCGGCGGAACGGTAACGTTGAGCAACCTGATCGTGTACGTGGCCTACAATACCGACAAGATCCTGCTTGGGCGCTTCTGGGGCGCCGCGGCACTGGGCATCTACGGCCGGGCTTACACACTTTCCAGCGTGGCCAACGATAACGTGTATTCAGCCATCGGCTCTGTCGCATTCCCGGCTTTGTCACGTCTCCAGGATGACCCGCCGCGATTCAGAAGCTACTTTCTCAAGGGGTACAGCGCCTTTCTGTCTCTGGTGATGCCTATCACCTTCTGCTGCGCGCTGTTCGCGAATGACATCATTCTGGTGCTGCTGGGGCCGAAGTGGCACGAAGCAGCCAGGGTCTTCCGCTGGCTGGCGCCAACAATCATGGCTTTTGGATTGACCCACCCGTTCTCCTGGGTAATGCTGGCTACCGGGCGGGCGAAGCGTTGCGTTCAGACCGCCTCGGCAATCACCCCTGTGGTGATTCTGGGCTACGCCCTCGGCTTGCAGTGGGGCCCCCTCGGCGTAGCAGCAGGATTTTCCATTTCAATGACGCTTGCCGCCCTGCCGGTGATTCTCTGGGCAAAGCACGGCACTTTGATCACTGCTGGAGATGTCTTCAGGGCGGTGGCGCGACCGCTGCTGGCGATCGTAATCGGCGCCGCCGCAGTACTGCTCGCCGCAGGTTTGCTGGACCGTATACAGCCTGCCTTTCTGCGGCTGGTTGTTGAAACCGGCATCTTGTTTGGCGTCCATCTGCTGGTTCTTCTTTTCGTCATGAAACAGAAAGCAGCATATGTCGGGCTGCTGCGGGAAACGCGGCTCTGGCCCTTCCGCAAGGCTCCCGCACAAGCCCCCACCACGGTCTGATAGAAGCTGACGATTAGTGAACAGTCACGTTGAGGCCGGTTGGAGCCGCAGGCGGCGTTGTCGTTGTAGAAGAATCCGTTGCCGTGAAGCTGCTCCAACCGAACTGCGAATCGTTCGCCGACGTCCCGCCCTGCAAATAGAACCCGATCCCCGGACTGCCGTTGGCGAAAGTGCTGTCTGTGCCAGTCAGGATGGGAGAGCCTCCATTGATCGTAACCTTGATCGTGTTGACATTGTTCGTGCCGGTGGCGATTGAAGCGCACAGGCGGTCCCCG
>DATIWA010000592.1:0-22144 GCA_035465515.1 Candidatus Limnocylindrales bacterium
TCTGGCCACAGATGCCCTGCTGGGCAATGGCGGCCAACTCGCCGAACTTTCGCCCGACACCAAGGAGGCGCTAAACAAGTTCCTGCCGGAGGCCTGGAGCCACTCCAATCCTATCGATACGCTGGGCGATTCCGGCCCGGAGTTGTACGTTAAAGCGCTGGAGATTGCGGCGGCCGACCCGAACTGTGATGCCGTGCTTTCCATCCTGGCGCCGCAAGGCATGACGGAGCCAGAGAAATCCGCGATCCTGCTCAGCAAGGCAGCCGAATCCATCAACAAACCGCTCCTGGCCAGCTGGATGGGCGGAGCGCGCATGCAGCTTGCGGCCAATGTGCTGAATGAAGCCAAGATCCCCACGTTTGAATACCCGGACGCCGCGGCCCGCATCTTCGCCTACATGTGGCGTTACAGCTCATACCTGCAAGCCCTATACGAGGCCGCAGAGTTCACCGGCGATCTTCCCCAGGACGGCCCCAGGCGCGTGGCGGCCATTATTGCCGAGGCCCAGCGAAAGAACAGGAACATACTCACAGAGCACGAATCCAAGCAGATTCTTGCCGCCTACGAACTGCCCACCACGCCCTCGAAAATAGCTCTTTCGGCGGATGACGCGGTGAAAGCGGCAGAGGACATTGGTTATCCGGTGGTGCTCAAACTGCACTCGGAGACCGTCACCCACAAGTCCGATCGGGGCGGGGTCATATTGAACCTGGCAGATGCAAATGCCGTGCGCGCGGCTTTCGCCAGAATCGAAGCGGCATTTGCTTCCGACAGCAGCTTCCATGGTGTTACCGTGCAGCCCATGATCAGCGCGGCCGGTTATGAGTTGATCCTGGGCAGTTCCACCGATCCGCAGTTCGGTCCGGTGATGGTCTTCGGCCTCGGCGGGCAACTGGTTGAGGTGATGCGGGACCGCGCCCATGCCCTGCCCCCGCTCACCACCACTCTGGCCCGCCGGATGATGGAAAACACACGCATTTTCCAGGCGCTTAAGGGCGTTCGCGGGCGCGCAGCGGTCAATCTGGAAAAACTGGAGGAACTGCTGGTCCGCTTCAGCGAACTGGTGATTGAGAACCCGCGTATCGCAGACATCGAAATCAATCCTCTGCTGGCCGGGGCCGACGGAATCGTCGCTCTGGATGCGCGGGTGATCCTGCATCCCGCAGGCATCCCGGACTCGGACCTTCCGCGTCCGGCCATAAGGCCCTATCCCACGCAATACGTCTCCCAGTGGCAGTCGAATGACGGCACCTCTTTCACCTTGCGGCCGATCCGTCCGGATGATGAATCACTGCTGGTGGATTTCCATCACCAACTGTCGGAAACCAGCGTTTATATGCGTTTCTTTCTGCCGCTGAAGCTGGATTTCCGGGTCTCGCACGAAAGACTTTTTACCAAGTGCTTCATTGACTATGACCGGGAGATCGCCCTGGTGGCCGAATATAACGACGAACAGGGCGCGCGGCGCCTTGCCGGCGTCGCGCGGCTGATTCGCAAGCATTCCGACAACAACGCTGAGGTCGCCTTCCTGATCGCTGACAAATTTCAAAATCGCGGGCTGGGCACCCATCTTCTGGATCGAATGATTGACATAGCAAGGAAAGAAGGGCTTTCCGGGCTGGAAGGAGCAACGCTTTCCGATAACTACGGTATGAAGGATCTATTTGCCCGGGCGGGCTTCCGCTTCTCGCCTCCGGAGGACGGCGTGGTCACAGCCTTGCTGGAGTTGCACTAGGAGGCTGGAACCGGGAAATTCCTGTGATCAGAGTCACATCTTCCCCACGCGCGTGCGCGCACACTTGAATTGCAACTGAGCTGCGATTCTTCCGCGGAACACAGCAGAACAGGAGCAACTCCCATGGTCCGCGTCATGATCAACAACTGGTGGCTCATATTGCTGCGCGGCGCTTTTGCGATCGCCTTTGCCGTTGTTATCTTTCTTCTTCAGCCGTTCTTCCCTTCCCTGCTGTTTAAAGCCATGGCTTTCACAGGCGTGGTAGTGCTCTTCGGCTTTCTGGCCCTGGGTTCCGGGGCCATTACCATCATTGCAGGGTTGAGGGGCACCGAACGCAGGCACGACGCCTGGCTTCTGCTGGCCGAAGGAGCGGCGCTCACGGCCGGCGGCCTGGCCGTACTGGTGGCGCCGGCACTGACTCTGCAGAAGCTCATCATCATTGTTGCCGTGACGGCTTTCGTTATGGGAGTGTTCGAGATCTTTATCGGAACACACATGCGCCGCCACGTCGCCGATGAGTGGCTGCTGCTGGCCGGAGGCATGTCATCGCTGTTATTTTCAGCGTTCCTGCTGGCCGAGAGGACACGCGAGCTTGCGCTTTTGAATTGGATCGCGCTGTATGCGCTGGTCAACGGCCTGGCGATGGCTGGACTTGCCCTTCGCTTACGGGGACTTCGACATACGATCCACACGCTCGCGCAACACGAGCAGGCGCAAGGGAGCAAGAGAGGGCATGCCGGCGCGGCCTAGAAACCCGGCCCCGGCCGAAAGAGACGAATCAGACACCAAAGAGGTTCGGACCAAATTTCTGGTAGTTCTTCTCCTGCGCCCACAGGTTGAGCGAGAGCGTGGCCAGTTCATCCACAACGGGAACGGCGCGGCCTTCCTTGGTCATATCAATGGACTTGATGTAGGTGTGGCAGGACTCGCAAGCATCCACCCGCACGTAATCAATGCCTTCCGCCATAAAGACGGGCAGCTTGTCCTTGTTCTCTTCGCCGCAGTTCGGGCATACCAGGCGGCGGAAGCCCCATTCAGTTGAACACAACGAGCAGACCAGGAACCGCTTGCCGCCGTCGCCTTCCGGACGCAGCACGGCCACCTGGGGACGCGCTCCGCAGAACGGGCAAATCGGAGGAGTTCCTTCGAACTGAGAAGGGTTCCGGGACGCAAGAAACTCGGCGTAGGGCTGGAGCAGGGCCTTGGCAAAGAACACGTATTCCGGGGCGATTTCCCGGCTTTCGGTTTCGTGCTGCCATACCGCGGTGAGCAACTCATGTTGTTCGTCGCGCGAGGACTGAGCCAGCAGCCCGGCAGCTTCCTTAAGTTGGGCCGAGCCCCCCTCCATGATGACGGAGATGAGACCGGGAAAAAACGGCAGGAGGACTGCGATCTCGTGGTCCTCCGTGGAAGCGATCTGATGGTAAACCGATTTCTGAAAGCGGGCGAGTTGCTGGTAGAAGCTGAGCAGCTCTGACGCTGCAGAGTGCTTTGCCATCAGTTCACCCGCCCGGGCAATGCGCAGGTCCCAGGAAGACTTCAATCATCAGCTCCGTGGCCGAAGGTGGTGCTTGAGATCCTCGACCGGTCTTCGCGCTGTACCTTTTCATACCAAAGGCGATGGTGGGCTTTGACCCAGCTCACCGGCACCCGTCCCCAGAGGATTCCATTCAGTCCTCCGGACACAAAGAAGATGCCCATGTACACGTGAATGATGAATGCGCCAATGGTGGCCAACGCAGCCACCACGTGCAGGAAGACGACCACGGACAACAACCAGTGTGATCCGCGGGGCATCAGTTCAGGGAACCACATGACGACGCCGGTCAAAAGCAGCACAAGGGTGCTCCAGAACATCACCCAGTAGAACATCTTCTGTCCGGAGTTGAAGTGTCCGGCAGGGGCAACCTGCTCATCACGGTTGGTAACGTAGGACTTGATGGTCTTGCGCCATTGCAGGTCCTCTGGAGTGGTCTTCATGTCGCGGCGCCACATGCTGTGCATCCACAGCATGCCGACGAAGAAGATCAGACCGACCCAGGGGTGCCAGAACCGGATGGTCGGGCCGCCGCCGAGCACATAGGCGATCCAGTAGAGGTAGGGTGTAAACAGCGCCAGTCCGGTGGCCAGAAGGTAAAGGTAGCTGATACCGGCAACCCAGTGGCACATCCGCTCCGTCAGCGTATAGCGCACGATCTGGTCCTGGCGTAGATCTGTGCCGTGGCGAACAACAATATTGCTGCTCATTTGCCCCTCCCTTCTTCGCCTTCATCAGCCGGCTTTGGGCCGTAGCGGACGTAGTGTCCGAACACCGCGGCGACGCCCAGCCCCATGGCGATTCCGCCCAGCCATTTCAGCGGGCCTTTCCACATTTTCACGAAGAAAGGAACCGAGGGATCGGCCGGCAGGCCGCCATACTTCTCCGGGTTTTTGGCGTCGTGCAGAACGTAGATGACATGCGTGCCGCCGACCCCGCTGGGATCGTAGACACCTGCGTCTTTGTATGAGGTGTGCTCGTGCAACTGGTCAACGCGGGCTTGTGCCAGGGCCTTCATGTCCTCCTTGCTGCCAAAGTGCAGGCAACCGGTGGGACAGGACTTGATACAAGCCGGTTCCAGACCGGCGCCGACACGATCAGAGCACAGTGTGCACTTGTAAACCTTCTTGGTGGCATTGTTGAATTTGGGGATATTGAAGGGGCAGCCGGTCACGCAATACTGGCAGCCGATGCAATTAGCCTGGTTAAAATCAACAATACCGTTCTGGTACTGCACAATGGCTCCGTCCGCCGGACACGCAACCAGGCAGCCCGGATCTTCGCAGTGCATGCACTGGTCTTTGCGCATCAGCCAGCTTACGGTGCCATCGCCGTTATCGACCTCATTAAAGCGGATGAGGTTCCAGAAGTTCCATGCCGTGTCCGGCATGGTCTGGTACGTGTTATCGAAGGTTGTTTCACGGAACGCATAACCGTTCCATTCAAGACAGGCAACCTCGCAGGCCTTACAGCCGATGCAAGTGGTGGTATCCACCAGCTTGCAAACGTCGTAATCCCGGCTTGCGCCTGCTCGACTGCCGCCATCGGGCTGACGGTATTCTCCACCGCCCGTCGTGCCGCCACGATGGCCGGAGATCGCTTTGATTTCCATTAATCCATTGCTCATGGCAGCTCCTTAGGCCTTCTCGACTTTCACCAGAAATCCCTTGAATTCCGGCGTGTAAGCGTTAGGGTCAATCACCGTTGGCGTAAGAGCGTTGGCGGGTATGCGTTCACTTTCAGGGCGCCCGTCATCCAGCGTTCGGTAGCCCCAATGTATGGGAACACCGATCTGATACGTCTTTTTGCCGGCGATCATCATGGGCTTGATGCGTTTGGTGACCAGCGCCTTCGCGTAGTACGTGCTGCGAATGCTGGAGACCTTGACCTTCTCGCCTCCCTTGAGACCCAATTCGTCCGCCAACTCAGCGGGGATCTCCACGAAAGGCTCAGGAACAAGTTCCATATTCACGGGATTGTTCTTGGTCCAGTAGTGGTAGTGCTCGGTGAGCCGATAGGTGGTACAGACGATCGGGAAGTCCTTCACCTCGCCGTACTTGTCCATCGGCGTGGAGTATTTCTTCACCACCGGGTTGTTAGACTGCTTGGGATGCAACGGGTTGGCGATCGGGCTCTCAAAGGGCTCGTAGTGCTCGGGGAACGGGCCGTCCGCCATTGCAGCCAGCGGCACAAAGATCCGGCCTACGCCCTCGGGATTCATAATGAACGGGCCCATATGGTCTTGCGGCTTGGAATCCGGTTTGAAGTCGGGCACGTCATTCCCCACCCACTTCTGTGCCGTCTGATTCCACCAGACCTGTTTACGTGTTGGATCCCACGGCTTTCCGCTGACATCGCACGAAGCGCGGTTGTAAAGCACACGGCGATTCATGGGCCAGGACCAGCCCCAGTTCGGATGGATGCCCAATCCGGACGGGTCGGCAGGATCACGCCGCTGCGAGTTGGAGCCGGTTTCCGGCCATGAGCCGCAATACAGCCAGTTCCCGCACATGGTCGTGCCATCGTCCTTCAACCATGCGAAGCTGGGCAGTTGCTGGCCTGACTTGATCTCCTGCTTGGTCTTTGGGTCCTGAAGATCAGCCAGCGCCTTGCCGTTGATCTCCTTGGCGACCTCGGTCAACGACGGATTCTCAGGGTTGGTATAGCTCCAGGAGGCATTCAGGATCGGATCCTGGAACTTGCCACCTTCCTTCTGGTACAGCTCGCGCACCTTGAGGAATATGCGCGCCAGGATTTCCTGATCAACCTTGGCTTCTCCGGGAGTCGGCACAGCGGCCCACTTCCATTGCAGCCAGCGCGCCGAGTTTACGAAGGTCCCGTCTTTCTCGGCGAAACCGGCGCCGGGCAGGCGGTAGACCTCAGTCTTGATGTTTGCCATCTCCTCCTTGGAGATACCGGGCGACTCCCAGAAGCTGCTGGTTTCGTCGGGATAGATTTCGCAGACGACCAGCCATTCGGCTTTTTTCAGCGCCTGAATGTTTTTCTGGGAATCCGGCCCGATCATGACGCCGTTCATGCCGAACGTCAACAGGCCTTTGACGTTGCCGCGGTACATCCCGTCCCACATCTCCGCCCAGTTGTACTTGCGATCAATCTTGGGCAGGTAGTGGAAGGCAAAATCGTTCTCTTTCTTTGCCGCGTCGCCATACATCGCCTTCAAGAAGGAAGTAGCGAATTTGGGGGTGTTGGACCAGTAATTGAACGAGTCCCACTCCTTTGGCTTGGCGGGCTTGGGGGTGATGCGGGCGAGATAGGTTTTCAGGTCGCTGTCTGCCACGACAGGCATCTTCAGGTAACCGGGCAGGATGTCGAAGACACCGGCCATATCGGTCGCCCCCTGAATGTTGGAGTGGCCGCGCAGGGCATTGACCCCGCCGCCGGCGCGCCCCACGTTGCCCAGGATCAGCTGCAGCATGGCCGCGGTACGGATGATCTGCGTGCCGTAGGTGTGCTGCGTCCATCCCACCGCGTAGATGATGGTGCCGACCTTTTTCGTGTCTCCGTCCTTGCGAATGGAGGTAAACAAATCTGCCGCCTTGAGGAATTGCTCCTTGGGGATGCCGGTAATGGTTTCCACCATCTCCGGCGTGTAACGCGAATACTGCTTCTTGAGAAGCTGGTACACGCAACGGGGGTGTTCCAGCGAAGTGTCATAGGCCACGTTGGGGGGCATGCCCGCGGGAGCTCCCGCAGGAGCCGCTTTCGCGCCTGCCGGGCCAGCGGCGGCAAGTCCTTTACCCTGCGCCTTGGCGGCATGCGCCGCCGGAGCCATGGCATGAGCTTCACCGGTTGCGGGTCCGTCGCCGGCGGCGATGGCGGCCGCCGCGGTGCCAGTCACATTTCCACCCTCTTCATAGTTCCAGGTGGAGACGTCATATTTCATGCCGACCGGATCATATCCGGAATAAATCCCGTCCTCCGGCAGCTTGAATCCCTTCTTGATGAGGAACGCGGCGTTGGTGAAATTGACGAGATATTCCTTGTTAACGCGATTGTGCTGGAGCGCGTAATTGATCACGCCGCCCAGAAAAGCGATGTCTGAACCCGCGCGGATCTGACAGAACAGATCGGCCACTGAGGCAGTGCGGGTAAAGCGGGGATCAACGACGATCATCTTGGCGTTGCGATTGCGCTTCGCTTCGACAGGCCATTTGAACCCGCAGGGATGATTTTCAGCCGGGTTGCCGCCCATGATTAACATCATGTCGGTGTTCTTCATATCAACCCAGCCGTTGGTCATTGCGCCGCGTCCGAATGTGGGCCCCAAACTGGAGACCGTCGGACCGTGTCAAACACGGGCCTGGTTTTCCAGGTAGCAGACCCCCAGGCTGCGCATGGTCTTCACGACCAGAAAATTGAATTCGTTTGTGTCGGTACATCCGCCGTTGAAACCGATGGTTTCGCAGCGGTTCACCGTCTTGCCGCTCGCGTCCTTTTCAACAAAGGTTTCGTCGCGCGTTTTCTTAATATGGCGGGCAATTTCTTCGTAAGCTTTGTCCCAGGAGATATCTTCCCACTGGGTCGAGCCAGGACGGCGGACCTGCGGCTTCAGAAGCCGGCGTTCATTCAGGATGTCCTGATGGAGTGATGCGCCCTTGGGGCACAGCGTGCCGCGATTGATCGGATGGTCGGGGTCGCCTTCCACATGCACCACCTGCGCGGTCACGTTCTTCGCCTTGTCGCCCAGAGTGTGAATAATGACACCACAACTCACAGAGCAATAAGGACAGGTGGAGCGGGTTTCTGTTGTGCGCGCAATCTTCAGTTCTTTTGCTTGCGCGAGGGCCGGCTTGGCGTCAAACCCGAGAAGAAGCGCTGCCGCGCTGCCGGTACCTACTTTGAAAAACTCACGTCTAGACAAGCCCATGCGGTTTGCCTCCATAAGGGCGGTTCAGGCCGGTGAGTCAAAATTCGAGCACTCAGCTAGATGATTCGAGCGTTCACACATCCCGGGCTCCCGGACTGTGTTAAGAAATTTGCCAAGCATGTTAGAGCCGGGGAACTGAAATGTCCATAGGTTTTTTGAAAAAGAACTTAACGAGTCACATTCTTGATGTGGACGGAAACTCAAAACCTTAGAAAGGTCTAGGGAGACGGTCTCAAGCGGAACACTCGATCGTCGCTCACAGTCAGGGTGCGCAGATGGTATCCTGTTCGGTTTCAGCCTGAGGGGGCCAACTTCTATGCTCAGTATGCAAGGCAAGAACGCTGTTGTCCTTGGAGTAGCCAACAAACGCAGCATTGCCTGGGCCATCGCCCAGAGTCTGAGTGCCGCAGGCGCCAGGCTGGCCGTTACCTACCAGAATGAGCGCATGAAGGCCGAGGCGCACGATCTCATTGCTGCCTTGCCCGGCGCGGAGGGCTTTCAATGTGATCTCTCAAATGACTCAGAGATCGAAGCTCTGTTTGCCCAGCTCAAAGAGCGCTTCGGACGCCTGGACGCCCTGGCCCACTGCGTGGCCTATGCTCCTGCCGAGGACCTTAAGGGAGACTTCCTTAATACCAGCCGCGAAGGCTTCCGCATCGCCCACGATGTGAGTGTCTATACTCTGATCGCCGTCTCGCGCGCGGCCGCGCCTCTCATGAGCGAAGGCGGCAGCGTGATCACGCTGAGTTATTTCGGCGCTGAGAAAGTCGTGCCCGGCTACAACGTAATGGGAGTGGCCAAAGCATCGCTGGAAGCCACCGTCCGCTACCTGGCCAACAGCGTCGGGCCGAAAAAGATCCGCGTCAACGCCATCTCCGCCGGCCCCATCAAGACGCTGGCGGCGCGCGGCGTGGGCGATTTCAGCCAGATGCTCAAGAACCACGCCGAGCACGCTCCACTGAAGCGCAATGTGGAGGTGAAAGAAGTAGCCGATACGGCGCTGTTCCTCTGCTCCGATCTGGGCTCAGGCATTACCGGCGAGACAATCTACGTAGATTGCGGCTACAACATCATGGGATTCTGAATCACGACATGTCTCGCGTAACAATCCTCACGGTGTACGTTTTGATTGACTGCCTCATTATTGGCGGGGTGATATGGGCGGCTTTTGCCCGCTATCCCATCCGCAACTTTCTGCTTCCGGCAGCGGTATTGTTCGTGCTGAACGGGCTCTGGCTGGTGTGGATCACGGTAAAGAACACCCCGCCGCACAGCAGCTAGTCTGCATTTAATTATCTGCCGCCGCGAGCCGTCTGGTGCCGCGAAATCTCGCGAACAGAGTGGACTGCGCCTTCTGCCCACCAGGTCAGGCGGCTATCATGGCTTCCCGCTGCGTTCAGGACTTGAAAACGATACGCCTGTCATCCGGTCCTGCATGCTCGATGGCAATCTCAAAGTCCCGTTCCCTGGCAAACCGCTCAAACTTTTCTCCCCATTCGATCAGCAGGATGGCGTCAGGCTCCATCAGATCGTCGAGGGCCAGGGTATCGAGTTCTCGCTGGGTATCAATTCGATAAAGATCAATGTGATAGAGCGTGACCCCGGGTCCGCGGTATTCGTGGATGAGAGTAAAAGTCGGGCTGGTGACTGCTTCGGCTTCGGCCGCATGAAATCCTTCCGCAATGCCTTTCACCAGCGTTGTCTTCCCTGCTCCCAACTCGCCGCGCAGCAAAACAATCGATCCGGGTTTCAGCTCGGCGGCCAGTTGACGGCCGATCTCCGTGGTTTCTGCGGCGGAATGCGTTTCAATAATTTTCATCGCTGAATCAAACCATGCCTGAAACTTCGAGGATTTCCGGCTGCCGTGCTCTTCATCGTACCGTGGCTGCCGGCGCGGCCAATGTCTCAAGCCTGGCAAGCTGCGAGGGCTCGCCCATGGCGATCAGGTAATCGCCGGCGCGAATCGCGTCCTGGGCTTTGGGGTTAAAGCGCGTTTCGCCATCGGAGCGGCGGATTGCCAGAATCATGATGCCGAACTGATGGTGGATCCCGGAACTCCCCACGGTGGCGTGGGCAAGAGGCGAGCCGTCACTGACCCGTATCTCCTCGATGATCATCTCGAACGTGCCGCTTCGGGCCGTGGCTATGTCGAGAAAATCGAGCACCTTGGGTCGCAGGAAACTCTGGGCGATACGATGTCCGGCGGCCGCATAAGGCGAAATGACCACGTCAGCGCCTGCCGTTTTCAGGTGCTTTTCCGCGCGCTCCTCGCTGGCGCGGGCGATGATCTTGAGGCTGGGGTTCAGGCTGCGCGCGGTCAGCACTATATAAATGTTGGTTGCATCCGTGGTGGTGGCGGCCACCAGGCCCAGGGCGCGCTCTATGCCCGCTTCACGCAATGTCTTCTCGCTCGCAGCGTCACCCGGCAGCACCAGCCACTTTGGATCCAGATCGGCCACGATCTTCTCGTCATTTTCAAGGATCACAAACGGGCACGGCTTGCGGGCCAGTTCCTGGGCAACGCTGTGCCCCACGCGTCCGGCGCCGCAGATGATGTAATGGCTTTTTAAGACGGCGATCTCGCGTTCCATGCGACGCTTCCCGAAAACCTTGACTAACTCGAATTCTAACAAAGCCTGCGTCAGGGCCCCGATCATGACAAAAACCAGCGATACGCCGGCGATGATAAGAAATGAATTGAAAACCCTTCCCGCGTGTGAAAGCGGATGCACTTCCTGATAACCGATGGTGGTGAACGTGGTGACCACCATGTAAAAGCTGTCAAACCAGCTCCAGCCCTCTATATAGTGGAATCCAATCGTGCCCGCGGCGGCAAGAATCAGCAGCGCGAGGGCAATGATCTTGAGCAGCCGGAAGCGGTGAAGGTTGAGCGCCATCGGGGATCGGGCTTGATTCTAAAACATGCCGGGGCATCCCGGGCTGTGATCCCGGTTACGCTGATTCGCCCCGCTGCACGCGGCTGTGATTGCGTCCGTAGCCGAAGTAAACCAACATTCCGGCCCAGCAGGCTGATGAAAATAGCCGCTCCATTCGGTGGCTACGGCGGCTGGCCAAAGGCATATTCCGGCACGACGTCCCAGCGAAGGCTTTGTTCACCCGTCTCAGTGGGCCTCATGCATGATGACATTGAGAGGCCGGGTTTGCCAGCAGCTTGGCCATTCCTCCTCCCTTGCCTGCTTGATTGGAAAAACGCCGGCAGGTCGCGTCGCGTCATTGTAAAACAAACGGCCTCCGGCGTAGCGGAGGCCGTTCCATGAGATTAGGCCGATTTAGCTGCCCGCTCCGGTGCGCACCGGGGCGGCATCAGCTTCGCCAGTCTGAAGACGGCTGTGGTGGCGGCTGTAGCTGAAGTAAATCACCAGGCCGATCACCAGCCAGACGATCAGGCGGGCCCAGTTAATCCAGCCCAGCTTGTACATCATGTAGCCGTTGAAAAGGATGCCCAAAATGGGGAGAACAGGGACCCACGGCGTACGGAAAGGACGCGCCTGTTCGGGGTTCGTATTGCGCAGGACCAAGACTGCAACGCAGACGATCACAAACGCCAGGAGCGTTCCAATATTCACCATCTTCCCGATGTCGTCGATGGGCGTGAGGCTGCCCACCACGGCGGCAATGAAGCCGACCAGCATCGTGTTCTTCCACGGGGTGCGGTACCTGGGATGAATGTCAGCAAAGAATTTCTTGGGCAGCAGGCCGTCATTGGCCATGGAATATAGCACGCGGGTCTGGCCCAGCAACATCACCAGCATAACGCTGGTCAATCCCGCAAGCGCGCCAAGGGTGATGATGTGGGAAGCAGACACCAGGCCGCGGTCCATGAAGGCGCGGGCGATGGGAGCTTCAATGTTCACTTCCTGCCATGGCACCATGCCGGTGAGCACGGCCGCCACCGCAATATAAAGGGCGGTACAGACGAGCAGCGAGGCAATGATGCCGATCGGCAAGTCGCGCTGCGGGTTCTTGGCTTCCTGCGCCGTAGTGGAAACCGCGTCAAATCCTATGTAAGCGAAGAATATGTACGCCGCGCCGGCGCCGATGCCGCTGAACCCAAACGGCGCGAAGCTGGACCAGCTATGTCCCCAGTTGCCCTTGGTGATATACATGGCGCCAAGCCCGATGACGAACAGCACGACGGCCACTTTGATGACCACAATGGTGGCGTTGAAACGGGCGCTCTCCTTGATTCCGATGACCAGAATCGCGGTAATAAGCAGGGCAATGACAAAGGCGGGAAGATTGAACCCGATCTCCATTCCGAACAGATGGGGCGCTCCCAGAAGGGCATGGGCCCTCTGCGTCAACTCGGCCGAGTGCGCGCTGAGGATCGAAGTGACGGCGTCAATAAAGGGCTGAGTGCCGGCCACGAGCGAAGGATTCGCAGCATGAGCCATGTCCGTGGCTACCATCTTTTCGGCTGTCCGCAAGGCCGTCCAGTGATCGTAGGCCAGCCACAGCGGCATCTTGATGTGGAAAATATCCAGGAGTTCAACGAAATGATTGGACCAGCCGGAGGAAACGGTGCTGGCGCCCATGGCGTATTCCAGCGTGAGGTCCCAGCCGATGATCCAGGCGAAGATCTCGCCGAGGGTGGCATAGGCGTAAGTGTAGGCGCTGCCGGCAAGGGGAATCATGGCCGCGAATTCCGCATAACACAGGCCGGCAAAAGCACAGCCCAGACCGGATAGCACAAAAGAGAGCATCAAGCCGGGGCCGGCATAGTGCGCGCCCAGACCGGATAGCACAAAAATTCCGGCGCCGATGATCGCTCCAACGCCCAGGGCCGTGAGTTGAAAGGGCCCCAAGGTGCGCTTGAGACTGTGTTCGCCGGTCTCCTGGGCCTCTGCTACCAAAAGGCTGATCGGCTTCTTTGCCAACAAATTGGCCATGCGGTATCTCTCCTTAGCTTCTTCAGGCCTGCGCGGTCGCTGTGGCCCGGCGCGACCAGATCAGATACACCGGGATTCCCAGCAGGACAATGATCAGGCCCGGCCATGTGTATTGGGGTTTGTAACGCAATAATACGACGTCAATAAATAAAGCCATCACAATATAAACCGCCGGCAGCACCGGATAGCCAATGGCGCGATACGGCCTTTCGGCCTGCGGCTGCGTGCGCCTTAGCACGAACAAGCCGGCGATGGTAAGGATATAGAAGACGAGCACTGCAAAAATAATGTAGTCCAGCAACTGCCCGTAGGTGCCGGAAAGGCACAGGATGCAGGTCCAGACGCCTTGCACGATGAGGGCGTTTTTCGGGGTGTGGTGCTTGGGGTCCACAGCTCCGGTGGACTTGAAGAACAGCTTGTCTTTCGCCATGGCGTAGTAGACGCGCGCGCCGGCAAGAATCAGGCCGTTGCAACAGCCAAACGTAGATATAAGGATGGCCACGGCCATCAGGCCGCCGCCGGAAGCGCCGAACATCTGCTGGAGCGCGGCGGTCCCGACGCGGTCCGCGGAGGCAAACTTGATGCCGCGGGCAAACACGCTCAGCCCATTCGGGTCGCCGTCCAACGGAAGCACACTCAAGTAGATGATGTTGACCAGGATGTAAAGCAGGATGACCACGCCCGTACCCATGGCGAGCGAAAGCGGCAGGTTACGGCGCGGGTTCTGTACTTCACCGGCGGTGAAGGTCACGTTGTTCCAGGCGTCGGCGGAGAACAATGAACCGACCTGCGCGACAGCTATGATGGTCAAAACGCCGACGAATGGCCCGGCGAGCGTGCCGGTGGCTGAATGAGGCGAATCCAGACGCCAGAAGTTATGGAAGTTTGCAGCGATGGCTTGCGCGTTGCGGCCCACGAAAACTCCGGCCAGCACCAGGCCGGCAAGCGCGGAAACCTTGGCAATGGTGAAGATGTTCTGGACCAGAGCGCCGGTCTTGAGACCGAAAATATTCAGCCCGGTGAGGAAAACTACAACAATGATACCGGCCAGATTCTGCGTGTTCAGGCCAACGTCCATGTTGCCGAGAACCATGGGGCCGACCGGAATGGGCGGCACTTTAGCGATGTGCCAGATCCAGTTGTCCGCCGCGACTGCAGGAAAGAAGTAGCCGAGGAATTTTCCGAAGGCCACGCCTACGGCAGCGATGGTCCCGGTCTGAATGACCAGAAAAAGGGTCCAGCCATAGAGAAATCCCCAAAGCGGGCCGAGCGCTTCACGCAGATAAACGTATTGTCCGCCGGCCCTGGGCATCATGGCCGCCAGCTCACCGTAAGAGAGCGCGCCCACGATGGTCATGAAACCTGTAACCACCCAGGCCATGATTAACAGCCCCGGGGAATTTACTTCGCGCGCGATTTCCGCGGAGACAATAAAGATTCCCGAGCCGATCATGGAACCCATGACCAGGGTTGTGGCGCTGGTGAGACCCAGCCCTTTCACCAGTTCAGGTCTGCCTGCGGCGGTGCTCTGCGCGGCTTTGGAGCCAAATTCCGCTGATGTGGACATATTTGTGTTCTGTATGTTTTACCCCAAAACGCGCATAAAATCTTCAACTGCTTTTGCCGGGGGCCCTAAAAGATCAGAGATGACGGCCAGGGACTCAGCCCCCGCCCGGCGCACCTCAATGCAGTTCTGCCGAGTAATCCCGCCAATGGCCACCAACGGCCTCGAGGTCAGTTGCCGGGCCGCTCTCACTCCGTCCAGGCCGATCACCGGATCAGGGCTGGCCTTGGATGCCGTAGCAAAGACAGGCCCTACGGCGATGTAATCCACCGGCATCCGGTCGGCCAGCCGGACCTGATCCACGTTGTGAGTGGAATACCCGATCCAGAGGTCCGGGCGGCCGGCCGCGGAGAAGATGTTTCGCGCATTCGCCGGACTAAGGTCGTCCTGGCCAAGATGCACGCCGTCAGCCTCGCAGGCAAGACAGACGTCCGGGTAATCATTGATGATCAGCCTGGCGCGGTCCCGGGTGATGCGGCGGAGCTCGCGGGCGCAGCCCAGGATGTGGCCGCTCTCGGACGACTTGTCGCGATATTGAATCAGCGTGGCGCCGGCACGCACCAGTTCTTCGGCAAAGCGCGAAACAGCAAGGAAGGAATCGGGAGCCGGGGCGAAGGAGGCGAAGTCAATGATCGGATACAACAAGGGAAGTTTCATCGGGCCAATTCTTCACTACGGCGGCGGAAATGAGGAAAAAGCTTCTCCATCCGGACGTTAAACCCCGAGCGGCGCTTCCCTGAGGCGTTCCTCCTGGAGACGGGACAGGAAGCGCTCCATGTACTTGGTATCGAAGTTGCCGGCCTGGAAGTCAGGATCGGCCAGGATGCGCCGGTGCAGCGGAATCGTGGTATGAATGCCCTCGACGATAAACATCTCCAGGGCGCGGCGCATGCGCATGATGGCTTCCTGGCGGTCACGCCCGTGGCTGATCAGTTTGGCAATGAGCGAATCATAGTAAGGCGGGATCACACCTTCCGCATAGGCAGCGGTATCCACGCGAATGCCCAGGCCGCCGGGGGTGTGAAAGGTCTTGATCTTGCCCGCTGAAGGCGTGAATTTTTCCGGATGCTCCGCGTTGATGCGGCATTCAATGGCATGGCCGCGCTGGCCCTTGCGGTCAAGCTTGGGAATAATCTCGCCCATCTTGTGACCGGAGGCGATCAGCAACTGCGACTTGACCAGGTCAATGCCGGTCACCATTTCGGTGACGGGATGCTCGACCTGAATGCGGGTGTTCATCTCGATGAAATGAAGGCTGCCGTCTTCATCCATCAGGAATTCGACCGTGCCTGCGTTGACATAGCCGATTTCCGAGAGGCAATCAGAGAGCTTCTTGCCGATCTGCTGGCGGAGTTCTTCACTCACCTGCGTGGAAGGAGATTCTTCCAGCAATTTCTGGTGCCGGCGCTGGATGCTGCACTCGCGCTCGCCCAGGCTGATCACTTTGCCGTGTTCATCGCCCAGCACCTGGAACTCAATATGGCGCGGCCGCTCAATGAACTTCTCCATGTAGAGATTTCCGTTGCCGAAGGCCGCCGCCGCTTCCGCCTGCGCGGAGTTGAAGTGGTTTTCGAGCTCTTCTTCTGAGCGAATCACGCGCATGCCGCGGCCGCCGCCGCCGGCTGAAGCCTTTACGATCACCGGGTAGCCGATCTGCCGGGCCCACTCGCGCGCCTCATCGGCGCTTGAGATCACGCCATCAGATCCGGGAAGAATGGGTACATTGGTCTTTTTCATTGCCTGCCGGGCCTTTTCTTTCTCGCCCATCAGGCGGATCACCTCGGGCGGAGGGCCGATGAATTTGATGTGGCTGGTTTCGCAGACCTCGGCAAAGTTGGCGTTTTCACTCAACAGACCATAGCCGGGATGAATGGCGTCAACGTTGGTGATTTCGGCCGCGCTGATCACGGCGGGGATGTTCAGATAGCTTTCCGCCGAGCGCGGGGGGCCGATACAAACGGCCTCGTCGGCAAAGCGGACATGCAGCGAGTTGCGGTCAGCATCGCTATATACGGCCACGGTCTTGACGCCCAGTTCCTTGCAAGCGCAGATCACGCGCAAGGCAATTTCACCGCGGTTGGCAATTAGGATCTTTTTAAACATTCGTGGTCTGTCTGGCCCTCCGGGCTGGCCCTCGGTTCTTTGCTTCGCCCGGGCTTGCGTCCCTGGCTAACGTTGGTTTCGCCTTCGGCGCGTCAAGAGCGTCAACTCTGAATGCGGCCACGCTGAGGCAGCTATTTTCGCGGCCGGATCGAGAACAATGGCTGCCCGTATTCCACCGGCTTTCCATTGCTGGCGAGGACCTTTACGATTTCACCCGACGCATCGGACTCAATCTCATTCATCAGCTTCATGGCCTCGATAATGCACAGGATCTGCCCGGCCTGGACCACGTCTCCCGGTTTCACGAAAGGCGGGGAGCCTGGCGCGGGCGATTCATAGAACGTGCCGACGATGGGCGATTTGACCAGGTGCAACTCTTCTTCCGGCTCCGCCACGGGAGACGCAGGCACCACGGCCGGAGCGGAAGAGACCGGCTGTGTGGCAGGCACAGGAAGAGGCGCCGCGAGAGGCGGCGCGGGAGTCACGGCAATATGCGAGATCGCGGGCGCCGCAGCGGCATCCATTCCGCGCTTGATGCGCACTTTGACATCTCCGCGTTCCAGTTCGAACTCAGAAATGTCTTTTTCAATCAGAAAATCTATAAGCTCTTTCAGCTCTTTTTGGTTCATGAATGTGTATTGATCTCCGGGCTAGAGCGTAATCAGGTCCTTTGCGGTTGGGGTCAAGACTTCATGCCCGGTTTCAGTGACCAGGACCATGTCCTCAATGCGCACTCCGCCGTCATTGGGTATGTAAACGCCAGGCTCAATCGTAATTACCATCCCCGGCGCCAGCTTCTGGTTCTGGCCTTTGGCCAGCCGAGGCAATTCATGCACTTCAATTCCCACTCCGTGGCCGGTTGAGTGGGTAAAATAAGCATCATACCCTGCTTTTTTGAGTATTTCCCGGCCCGCACGGTCCACTTCGCCAGCTTCCACGCCCGGGCCGACGGCGGCAATCGAGGCCAGTTGCGCCTTCTTGACTGCCTCATACATCCGGTGGTGTTCGTCAGAAACAGGACCCAGATGAACGGTACGAGTCATGTCAGAACAGTAACCGGCGAGTATAACACCGTAATCCAGGATTATAAATCCATTGCCTGGAATGGCTTGCGCCGAGGCCCTGCCATGCGGCAATGCGGAACGCGGCCCCGCGGCCACGATCGTCTCAAATGACATGCCTTCCGCGCCAGCCCGCCGCGCCTGCAATTCCAATTCGCCGGCGACCACCGATTCCGGCACGCCCGGCCGGATGGCCGATAGCGCGGTTTGAAATAAGCCGGCAGCCAGCAGGACGGAAGCACGTATTTGTTCAATCTCACCGGCATCTTTGATGGCGCGAAGCTGCTCCACCACGCCGATTGACGGTTTGAGTTTGATCTTCCCCTTCCAAGCATAGCGAAGCTGCCGGAAGGAGGAGAATGAAAGATGCTCAGATTCGAAGCTCAGCACCTTGACTTTTGCCTTCAGAGCCGCTTCGCACGCCTCCACCAGGGCAGGCTTCTTGCCGATGACCACCCGCGCGCCGTGGACCTCCTGGCGGGCCTGCTGCGTGTATCGCCCGTCGGTAAACAGAGTAGATTTGGGGCTGCGTCCGGCGGCGTCAAGGAGCAGCACTCCGGAACTGCCGCTAAAGCCGCACAAATAACGGACGTTCGGCAGATGCGTAACCATGAGGCCCTGGATACGGCTACGGCGAAGTTCAGCGGCCAGACGCTTCTGACGAGCAAGGTAGTTCATATGAGCGAATATGGTAGCAGGGACCGGGTGACCCTTTACCGCAGTTTGAAACAGAACTTCGACTGCACCTGCGAACTGACAACTCTCCGATGCCTGGCCGGCCGGATACGCCCGCCCGGCTTCAGCAAAAATCCCCCGGCCGAAGCCGGGGGCAAGGTGGAAAGGTCAAGCTGCGGGGGTAATGCCTAGGTCTGGATGATCTTCGGCGTAATAAAGAAGATCAGTTCCTGAGTGGAAGTGTTTACCGTGCTGTGCCGGAACAGGTTCCCGAGCACCGGAATGCTGCCCAGCAAGGGCACCTGGGCGATGGCCAGGTTGTTCTGGGTCTGCACCACGCCGCCAATTACGACGGTTCCGCCGTCGGTGACCAGGACCTGGGTGGTGGCCTGTTGCGTGTTCAGGGTCGGGTTCAGCTGCTGGCCGGTCACGCGCGTGAAATCAGGCACGGTGTTCTCCACGTCCACGTTGAGGAAGATCGTGTTCTCAGCCGTGATCTGCGGGGTGACGCTGAGCCGCAGGAAGGCGTCAATGTACGTGACGGTCGGCGGGCCGCCCAGCTGCTGGTTGGTCACCACGGGAACGCGTGTACCCTGCTTGATCAATGCCAGGACGTTGTTCTGGGTGGTGATATGCGGCCGCGAAAGGATCTTGAGCAGACCGCGGCTTTCCGCCATGGTCAGGATGAAATCCAGACGGAATCCTGCCGTGGCATTGCTGAATTCAATGCCGCTGCTGGGCGCCGTGGAAGGCAGATTGGAAAAGAGAGGAACGCTGGTGGCATCGGTTCCCGTGATGAACCGCGGCGTAATGCCGCCGGGGAGAGTCACTTTGATGGGACTGTCAGCAGTCGCGCCGCCCACGGCGTTGTTACCGGAACCGAAGCCGAAGCCGAGCTGGGTGCCTATATCGCGGGCAAAGGTCCGGGTTGAAGCCACAACACGGGCTTCGATTTCAACTTCAGGAGTCTTGCGGTCAAGCGTACGCAGCAACGGATCAATCTTCTCCAGCGCGCTCGGTATGTCTTCAATGATCAGCGCGTTGCTGCGGGGATCAGCCACTACATCACCGCGCGGGGAGAGAAATTTTTTGACGATGGTGGCGGCATCCTTGGACTGGCCGTAGCTCAAATACCGCGTGATGGTCTGCTTGGGAACAGCCAGGGCCTGCGCTTCCTGCTGGGCGCGCCGCGCCTCGGCTTCATTCTTCATGGTTTGCAGGGTGGCAATCCGCAGAACGTTGCCCTGCAACTGGCAGTCCAGCCCGTTGTTGTTCAACACAATGGCCAGCGCCTGGTCCCACGGCACGTCATCGAGCACGATGGTGACGGAACCTTTCACCGCCGGGTCCAGGACCACGTTGAGCCCGCTGATCTCATGGATAACGCGGAAGAAATCCTTCAGATCCAGGTCTTTGAAGTTCATGCCGATCGGCTCGCCGGTGTAGCGTCCGGATGTGCAGTTGCTCACGGCAGAAACGGGTGCCGGAGCAGGCGCACCTTGCGCCTCCAACAAAGCGGCGTTGATGGCCGCCGGTTTGGCCGCAAGGCTGGAACTGGCCGGAAACGGCGCCTGATTCACATTGGCAACCGTGGGGACAGAATGGGCAAAGTGTGAGGCCGCAGCATCCGCTTTGGAAGGCGTGGGTTCCACGACTTTTTCTTCCTGCTGCGCGCCCTGCTTGCTGGAAAAAGCCGGGTTCACGATCACCAGATTTTGCGCGGTCTGGGCGGCCACCGGCTTGGCGGCTGCCTCGGCCGGCTTTGCCTCGCTTTGGACGCTGGCCGGTGAAGACTGCGGCCGGTTGGAGGCCTCCATGACGCCCATCGAAGCCGGTTCGGAGACAGCCTTCCCGTGTTCATGCAGACGGACCAGCAGCTTGTTGCCTTCCGGAACTATTTCAAAGTCGCGCAGTTCGGCCACGTCCAGAACCACCCGGGTGGCGGGGGGCGCGGACTGATAGCGCGCAGCGCGCACCGCTTTCAAGTCTCCGCTGTTCACGGCGATGTCGCGCGGCCGGCCTTCCAGCAGCGAGTTGGGTATGTCCACCACGATGCGGTCAGGACCGGTGAGCTTCATGGTGGTGGCCGTCATGGGGCCGTTGCCTGCTATCTCCACCTCCAGACCATCTTTGCCGTGGGCCACTGAGATCGCCTTGACGCGAGTCAGTGATTTTCCGCTCAGGCGGGCGGCTGCCGCTTCAATGTCTTCTTTTGTGGGCACCGCGGCCGGGGCGCCGGTAATGTCGAGCCTGACTCCGCGTTCCACGTCGCTGACTTTGACGTTTGCGCCGGGCACAAGCGTCAGCTCAACGCGAGCAACTTCGGCCCCGGCCGTGGACCGGTACTCGACAATGCGGTAGGAACGCACACCAGGCGCGTATACCCTGTGAACTTTCGAGTCCGGGTTCGCAAGCGATACCCCTGCCAGGTCCACCAGCATCAGGTTGTCGGTGGGACGATACTCGGTATGGGTAAATGCTCCATTCGCGAGAATGGTGACCACACCGGCCTTGTCATGCCCCTTGACCAGCACTCCCGAGAGTTGCGAAGCGGAAGCTGTTGCCATGGCAGTCATGGCCAAAAGAGTGATTCCTAGCAGTTGTTTAAGCCTCATCTGTTTGTCTCCCCACGCAGCGGTAATTTCTCCGCCGGACGTGCGCGGCGTTTCTGGGTTCAACCACATCAGCCGCTCCCCTCAATTCACTTAAGGTATGACTGCTGTACTTCTCCCCAGGTCCGGCCCTTGATCCTTCTACTGCTTATTGCGAACTACTGCTTGTTGCCAAAAACCTTTTTGAGGCAATCAGGAAGCCGGTCCCAATTTCTTCACGACTTCCCGCGCGCTCTCGCGTCCCAGCGCATCCTTCACGTACTCGCGAAAGATGATTGAGTCGCTCGTGATTTTTTCCACGCTGCCATTGAACACCTGATCGTTTTCGCGCAGCGTGTACGTGCGGTGCGTACTGGTGGCGACCACCGCCAGCATCTTCCCGCTGATGTCTCTTACAGTGCCCTGGAGCACCAGTTCCGGGATCGCCAGACAGCGTTTCCCACTGGTGCAACTCGCGGTGGGGGAAACCGAGCTGGCGCAGCGGATGGGGCTTACGAATGGGTCGCGACGCCCGGCGGAGCCAATCAGCCGCGGCTGCGGCTTCTTTTCCGGCTTGGCGGGATGCGGCACCCCGGCCACCTTGGCGCCAGACGGTGGCACAGCAGCCTTGACCTTGGTCTTTGCTCTTGCCGAGACGGCCGGCTTCGGCGCGTGAACGGCAGCCTTTTTGGTTGCGTGCGCAGGAGTCGCGGTTGCGGGCTTCACGCTTCGGACCGAGACGGCCGGCGCCTGAGTTCCTGCTTTCTTCTTCGCCGCAGGCAAAGTGCCTGTGGTTACGCGGGGCCTGGCGTGATGGCCGGTGGAAGCGGCAGGACCCGTTTTGCCGGGCGCCGGAGCGGCCTTTTTGCCGGCTGCGACCTGCGCGCCTGCAGTTTTCCCTGCTGCGCTCGCAGGCGGAGCCGCCGAGTGCCTGATTACCGGCTTTGCCTTGACGGCAGTGTGGTGTGCGTTGACAGCGGGCGCTTTCGCCGGGGCCGGGGCCGAGACTTTGTGTTGTGCCGTCGGCGCCTTGTGTTGTGCGGCCGCCGCTTTGTGTTGTGCGGCCGGCGTAGGCGAGGG
>DATIWA010000593.1:0-5850 GCA_035465515.1 Candidatus Limnocylindrales bacterium
CACCGGCGTGTTGATCGCAAGATGGTCACCGGACGGCTCCAAGATAGCTTTCCACTCATCGCGCGCCCTGGATGGGACGGATGCCGCTGGGCCGGCGTCTAATGTTTGGATCGTCAACCCGGATGGCTCGGGTGCAGTCCCGGTAACCAGACTGACGGTAGCTGGCGCCACCTTTCCTGCCTGGTCGCCGGATGGCAAAAAGCTGGCCTTCGAATCAGCACGGGCCTTGGATGGCAGCGATGCCGGCAACGTTAACTTGACCAACAATCTGTGGACCATGAATGCCGATGGCTCCAGTCCCGCTCCGTTGACCCGTTACACTGCCACCGGACCCATGGAAATCCCGTTTGCGTGGTCCCCAGATGGGCGCAGGATCGCATTTTCGTCTCTCGCCGCTCTGGATGGCAGTGATGCTACAAACACCAACAGGGCTATCAATCTGTGGGTCATGAATGCAGATGGCGCGGGCTTGACTCCGTTGACCAGACTCACCGCAGCCGCATGCTTCCTGGATGGCTGGTCGTTGGACGGTACCAGTCTCCTCTTCGACTCTGCGCGGGCCCTGGATGGCAGCGACGCAGTGAACAAAAATACGACAGTCAATATCTGGAGCACCAATGCCGACGGTACAGGGGTCCGCCCCATAACCATGTTGCAGAATGCAAACAGTGTTGAGGCTGCCGTGAAGCCTTGATTTCCAGCTCTCAGCTTTGCACTTCCGCGGGATTCAAAAATGTGAGCTGGACGCCCTACACGTTCGGGATTGCAGGGTTATACCGGGGCAAAAAGTAGCTGTCGCTGGCCTTCATGCAAGTCATGCAGGGTGCCGTGGGCTGGTTAGGTGCGGCACTCAAAAATGCGCGCCCCGTGATTGCTTGCCAAATACCAAGTGCCAGCTACTGAGTACTGATTTCGCCCCTGTAAATCGCCATGCCCACCACTGCATCCACGTCCATCTCGTCCAGCGCGTCCACCTCGTCCATTGACTTGATCCCCCCGGCCACAATCAGCTGCCTGTCCGTTGCCGCCCGGAGCTTTCGAGCAACCTCCATCGGAAAGCCGCTCATCGTCCCTTCCGTATCAATATGCGTGTACAGGAACGCGCCGCAGTGAATCTGAAGCGCCTGGATCATCTGTGCGGGATCAATTTCCGTTGGCTGCGTCCAGCCGTGGATCGCCACCTTGCCTCCGCGCGAATCAATCGCAAACGTAAGCCGCTCCGCCCCCAGCGCTTCCGCGCATTCCTGTGCCAGAGCGGTATTGATCTCGCCGTTTTTGAGCAGCGCCGACCCCAAAATCACCCGCTTCGCTCCCAGGCTCAGCAACTCGCTGGCTCTCTCCAGAGTCCGCAGGCCGCCGCCGGTCTGGCAGGGAAGCCGCCGGCAGATCATTTTGATCAGCTCATGGTTGCTGCCTTTGCCCATGGCCGCGTCCAGATCAATCAGCTGCACCAGCGGGTAGCGTGAAAAGCGTTCGATCCAGTATTCGAAATCGTCAGACTCCAGGGCCTTCTTTGCTCCCTGCACCAGCTGGACGATCTTTCCACCCATGAGATCGATTGAGGGAATCAGCATGGCCACCTCATGGGAATCCCGGCTTTCAGCAGCGTTTCTTTGAGTTCAGCCACGGCATGGGTCCCGAAGTGAAAAATCGAAGCTGCCAGCGCCGCATCCGCCCGGCCTTGAGAAAATACCTCGACAAAGTGCCCGGCATTGCCCGCCCCGCCTGAAGCAATCACCGGGATGGAGACTTCTCCAGCCACCCAGGCGGTAAGTTCGCAATCAAATCCTATGCCCGTGCCGTCGCGGTCCATGGAGGTCAGCAGGATCTCTCCCGCGCCGCGCTCTTCCGCCTCGCGCGCCCATTGCAGCACCTCGCGGCCCGTCGGCTTGCGTCCTCCCGCGACATAGACTTCAGCCGCTTCCGGAGGATTTTCGCCGCGCTTGCCGTCAATCGCCACAATCACCGCCTGCGAGCCAAACCGGTTCGCGATCTCCCCGATCAGCTCCGGCCGCGCGATGGCCGCCGAGTTGATGCTTACCTTGTCGGCCCCGGCCTCAAACACCTGGGTCGCATCCTCCAGCGTGCGAATGCCGCCGCCAACCGTGAAAGGAATGAAGAGCTGGCGGGCGGTGCGGGCCACGGTGTCTATCAGCGTCTTGCGGCCTTCGTACGTGGCCGTGATGTCCAGCAGGACGATCTCGTCGGCGCCGGCCCCGGCATGGCGATGCGCCAGCTCCGCAGGATCGCCCGCGTCGCGCAGTTGCTGGAATTTGGTGCCTTTCACCACGCGCCCGGCATCCACATCCAGGCACGCGATGATCCGTTTGGTAAGCCGCTCAGAGGGCACAGAAATTCTCCAGGATCTTCAGCCCCGTCTCACCCGATTTCTCCGGATGGAACTGCACGCCAAAAACGTTGTCCCGCTCAACCGCCGCTGAAAACGTTCCACCGTACTCCGTGCACGCCACGGTTTCTTCCACCACGGGCGCGCGGTAGGAATGCGTGTAGTACACAAACGACCCGCTCTGTACTCCGCGCAGCACCCGGGAGCCCTCGCGCACCTCAATCTGGTTCCAGCCCACGTGCGGCGATTTGACTGCTGCAGGGAAGCGCGAGCATTCGCCCTCGAACAGTCCCGCGCCGGGCGTCTCCGGCGCCTCCGTGCTGCCTTCAAACAGCCACTGCATGCCCACGCAGATGCCCAGAAACGGCTTGCCGGAAGTTATCGCATCCAGCACCGGCTTGCGCAGCCGCGAGTTCAATGACTCGCAGCGCTTGAAGTGCCCCACGCCCGGCACCACAATCTTTTCCGCCTCCGCAATTACCCTGGGATCAGAAGTGACTTCAGCGGTTGCGCCCAGATGCTCCAGCGCCTTTTTGACCGAGCTGATGTTGCCCGCCCCGTAATCCACAATGGCGATCACAGGAGCCCCTTGGTGCTGGGCAGCATCCTGGCCAGTTGTTTGTCGCGCGAGCAGGCCACGCGCAGCGCCCGGGCAAACGCTTTGAACAAAGCTTCAATCTTGTGGTGGTTGGAACGTCCGTAAATCGTCTTCAAATGGACGTTGGCGCGGGCGCCGCGGGCAAAGCCTTCAAAAAAATCAAACACCAGTTCCGATTGCAGATCGCCCACCAGCCGCGTCTTTACCTGCGTGCTGACCACCGCAGCGGCGCGGCCGCTGAAGTCCACCGCCGCCAGTCCCAGCGTCTCATCCATGGGCATCACGAAATACCCGGCGCGCATGATGCCTTTCTTGTCGCCCAGGGCCTTGTGGAACGCCTCGCCCAGAGCGATGCCCACGTCTTCCACCGTATGGTGCTGGTCCACGTCCAGGTCGCCTTTGGCTTTGAGCTTCAGGTCAAACGCCCCATGGCGGGCGAACAGCTCCAGCATATGGTCGAAAAACCGTATGCCGGTGGAAATGTCATATCGCCCGTGGCCTTCAACGGTCAGCGCAAGCTGTATGTCCGTCTCCGTGGTGGAGCGGTGAAGGCTGGCTTTTCTCATGTGGCCTGCGGCTCCTGCTCTTCCTGCGGCTTTTCTTCCGGCGGCGGCTCATTCTTGCCCAGGATCTGCTTGAGCCCGGTCACCACCACTTCCATCTCCTGCTGCTTGCCGATGGTGATGCGCACGCAGCCTTCGCAGTCCGGGCGGTCGCGCAGTGCGATGCCCCATTCCCGCATCTGCTTCAGGATGGCCTGCTTATGCTCGCCGAAATTCACCAGCACAAAATTGCCGTGGCTCGGCCAGCTCTTGAATCCCAGCTCTTCCAGCTGCTCGCGCAGCCACTCGCGCGTTTTCTTCACCTGGGCCACGTACTGGTTCACGAATGCCTGGTCCGTGAGCGCTTCCCGCAGGCACTCCACGGCAAAGACGTTGATGTTGAAGGGAGGGCAGATGCGCCGCAACACGCGAATCTGGTCGGGCGACCCCGCCAGCGCTCCCAGACGCATCCCCGCCAGTCCATATGCTTTGGAGAAAGTCCGCGCAATGAACAGGTTGGATATCTGGCCCACGTTCTGGATCATGCTCTGTCCGTAGAACTCATAGTAGGCCTCGTCCACCAGCACCGCGGCGTCCGGCGCGGCCTTCAGTACCTTGATAATGTCGCTCGTGCTGGTCACCGTGCCCGTCGGGTTATTGGGATTGGTAATTACGATCACCCGCGTCCGCGGCGTGATCGCCGCCAGCACTCCTTCCAGCGGAAAGCTGAACTCCGGTCCTGAAGGCACCCGCACCACCTTGGCTCCCGCCGCCAGCCCAAAGACCTCATACATGGCAAATGCCGGGGTGATGATGATCATCTCGTCGTCCGGCTCCAGGTACGCGCGGCAGAGAATGTCAATTCCTTCATCTGCTCCGTTGGTGAGCAGGACGGACGAGGGCTGCCGGCCCAGCAGTTGCGCCACAAATCTCTCGGCGAACTCCCGCCGGGGATACAGCGCCAGCGTCTTGGCGTCCAGGGTCTTCAGCTTGGCCAGGACCCGTGGCGAGCAGCCGGTGGTGCTCTCATTCATGTCCAGGCGCAGCTCTACCGAATCGTCGCTCAGCGGAGAGTGGTATTCGCGTATCTGGCGGAGTGCGTTGCGGGGCTTAAGCATTTGCGTACCTCACTCGAATGGATTGTGCGTGGGCCTGCAACCCTTCGGCTTCCGCCAGCGTGACCACCGCCGGCGCAATCTGGTTCAGGCCTTGTTGCGAAAGATGCTGCACGGAAATTGTCTTCAGAAAATCCTGTACGCCCAGGCCGCCGCGGAACCGCGCCGCCGCCCCCGTCGGCAGAACGTGGTTGGGGCCGGCTGCGTAATCGCCGGCCGCCTGCGGCGAATAATCGCCGATGAATATCGAACCGGCGTTGCGTATCTTTTCCAGGTCTTCCTCGTCCACCGTGATGTGCTCGGCGGCAATGCGGTTTGCGAATTCCAGCGCCTGCTCGTGGGTCTCCGCCAGCAGCACCGCGCCATTGTTCTTCAGCGAGGTCCGCGCCGTGACGTTCCTGGTGGCGGCGATTTTGGTCTCCCGCGCCACCGCGTCGGCAAGATCCCGGGACGAGCTGATAAAAACTGCCAGCGCATCTGGATCGTGCTCCGCCTGGGCCACCAGGTCGGCGGCGATGAACCGCGCATCTCCCCGTTCGCTCACAATCACGACCTCGGTCGGCCCGGCGAGAAAATCAATTCCGCAATCGAACGCCACCTGCTTTTTCGCCGCAGTGACGTAAAGATTTCCCGGGCCCGCAATTTTGTCCACGCGGGGCACCGATTTTGTGCCATAGGCCAGCGCCGCAATGGCCTGGGCGCCCCCTATGCGATAGAACTCGCTCACGCCCAGAAAGAAGGCGGCAGCCAGTGTCTCACGCGCCGGGCGCGGCGAAACCACCCGGATCTCTTCCACTCCCGCCACCTGGGCCGGGATCACCGTCATCAGCATGGTCGAAGGCAGGGGATACCGCCCTCCCGGAACATAACATCCCGCCGAGCGTAGGGGGCGCACCACCTGCCCCACCTGGATGCCTCCGAGCATGGAGTGCCGCCATTCACGCGGCTTCTGCCATTCGCAATATTGTCTGATATTTGTGGCAGCAACCTTGATGGCTTTCTTGAACTCTTCCGAACAGCCTTCCCAGGCCTGCTTCAGCTCCGATTCGGAGGCTCTCAGCGCCTGCCCGGCCGCCAGGCCGTCAAGCTTTTGCGCGTACCTTCGCAGCGCGCCGTCGCCCTTCTTTCGCACTTCGCCCACAATGCGCCGCACCTGCGTTTCCACCCGCGCCAGGTCGGTTGCGCCGCGCTGCTCCAGCTTGCGGACCCGGGTTTCTGCCGCGTGGCCCGTCAACATCCGCATTACAG
>DATIWA010000594.1:0-5387 GCA_035465515.1 Candidatus Limnocylindrales bacterium
CGGCGATGGAAAACGCGGTGCCGGAGCCGGTGGCCATCGCCCCCGAACCGGAAGTTGTCTCGGTTCCTCCTGCCCCTGGAGTTATGGAGCCGGAGCCGGCCCAGACCGCCGAGCCGGGACCCAATCACCACGTTGTGGCCGCCAGGGTAGAAGAAGAAATTCCTGCCGTGGTTGTGGCGATCACAAATGCGGCTGCCAGTGACGGGGCCGACCATGAGAACATTGCCCAGGCAGTCCATCGGGTGATGGAGCGCATGAAAGGCGACCTGGTCCAGGAGATTGTTCGCGAGTTGAAATCCAAGAAGTAGATCTCAAGGGTGAGTTTTTGCACGGGCGCCTCCGGCGCCCGTTTGCATTTCCGGCAGGCCGCTCAATGTGAGGCCCTCTTCCTGCGTTCCCACAATGCAAGACGACAATGATGACGGCATGTTGCGGCCGACAAATCCTGCGGGATTCTTGAGCGCTCTAGTCCCTGCGGTTTGCCGAGTCCCGCTTCCCGCCTGTAATATCTTGGTTTAGCCATCGCCGAATGTCACACGAACTCCCAAAGACATACGATCCCAGCGCTATTGAGGCCCGCTGGGCGGAATACTGGATCGCCGAGAAGCTTTACTCGGTGAAGACGCCGGAGCCTGGCTCAGAAGCGGCGCAAAAGCCTGTATTCACCCTTCTTTTGCCGCCGCCGAACGTCACCGGACGCCTGCATATGGGGCACATGCTGAACCAGACGGAGATGGACATCATCATCCGCTGGCGCCGCATGCGCGGCGATCTCACGGTCTGGGTGCCCGGCACCGACCATGCAGGCATCGCCACTCAGATGATGGTGGAACGCCAGCTCGCGGCGGAAGGCACCAGCCGCCAGAAGCTCGGCCGTGAAGCGTTTCTCCAGCGAGTATGGCAATGGCGGGAGCATTATGGCGGAGCGATCCTGGCCCAGATGAAGCGGCTGGGCGCGTCCGTGGACTGGGACCGCGAATACTTCACCATGGATGAAAACCTCTCCCGGGCAGTGACCGAGGTTTTTGTCCGCCTGCACGAGCAGGGCCTGATCTACCGCGGCAACTACATCGTGAACTGGTGTCCGCGCTGCATGACTGCCATTTCTGATCTCGAGGTGGTGCATGAGGAGTACGCGGGCAAGCTGTACCAGGTCCGCTATCCGGTTTCCGGCGACTCGACGCAGTCAATCACCATTGCCACCACGCGTCCTGAGACCATGCTGGGCGATACCGCAGTCGCGGTGAACCCAAAAGACGAACGCTACACCAGGTTGCATGGTAAGAAGCTGTTGCTGCCGCTGCTGGAGCGCGAAATCCCCATCATTACTGACGAATTGGCGGACCCGGAGTTCGGCAGCGGGGCAGTAAAGGTCACGCCGGCGCACGATCCCAACGACTTTCAGGCCGGCCTGCGCCACAATTTGCCGCAGATCAACGTCATGGACGACCAGGCCCGCATCAACGAGAACGGCGGGCCGTATGCGGGCATGGACCGCTACGAGGCAAGGGAAAAGATCCTTCATGACCTGGAACATCACGGTCTGCTGGTCGGGACAAAGGACCATATTTACGCCATCGGCAAGTGCGACCGCTGCAAGACCATTGTTGAGCCACGGCTTTCCACCCAGTGGTTCATCAAGATCCAGCCGCTGGCTGATCGCGCCATTGCGGCGGTGGAGAAGCGTGAAATTATTTTCACTCCGGAGAATTACGCCAAGACCTACTTCGAGTGGATGCGCAACATTCATGACTGGTGCATCTCCCGCCAGTTGTGGTGGGGACACCGTATTCCTGCATGGCACTGCCGGGAGTGCGGGCACATCACCGTCGCGCGGTCAGCGCCCAAAGCATGCGGGAAATGCGGCAGCGGCAAAATCGCTCAGGACCAGGACGTTCTCGATACCTGGTTTTCTTCCGGGCTGCTGCCCTTTACGGTATTCGGCTGGCCGGAGAAGACGCGCGATCTCGATGTCTTCTATCCGACCTCGCTGCTGATCACCGGTTTTGACATCCTGTTTTTCTGGGTGGCGCGCATGATTATGCTGGGCTGCCACTTCATGGCTGACCATCCGCAGGGCAGCGTACCTTTCAAGCAAGTGTATATTCACGCCCTGGTGCGCGATGCGGAGCGGCAGAAGATGTCCAAGACCAAGGGCAACGTGATTGATCCCATAGAGGTCACGGAAAAGTACGGAACGGACGCGGTACGCTTTACCCTGGCGTCCATGGCTTCGCCCGGCACGGACATTGCCTTCAGCGAGAGTCGCACCGATGGTTATCGCGCCTTCGCCAACAAGATCTGGAATGCCGCCCGCTTCATGTTCATGCACCTGGACCGTGTGGGCGGCGTGAGCATTACCGGTGGAGCGCCGCCGGACGCGCCTGAACGGCTGGAGGACCGCTGGATCCTGTCGAGGCTGCACCGTGTTGCGGGCGAGATCAACCAAAGCCTGGCCGAGTATCGCTTCGACGAGGCCGCCAGTGCTGTTTACACATTCTTCTGGAACGAGTTCTGCGACTGGTATCTGGAGATCATCAAGCCGCGGCTCTCGGGCCCGGAACAGGAAGCGCGGGCCGCCCTGTCATTTCTCGGTCATGCCTTTGAAAGCGCCCTGCGCCTCCTTTCGCCGTTCATGCCTTTCATCACCGAAGAGGTGTGGCATGCGATGCATGAGGGCAAACCTCCCCTCAAATCCATTTCTCTCACCCGTTATCCGCAATTGGATGAACGCCGGCTGAGCGGCCAGGCGGAAGAAGAAATGGCGGTGCTTCAGGGACTGATCGTGAATGTCCGCAACTTGCGCGCGGAATTGAAAGTTGAGCCCAGGGTGAAGACCGCGGTCCGCATCCATGCCGCACCGGGCATTCAGGCGCTGGTTGTTTCAAACCGGGCGATGCTGGAGCGGCTCGCCAATGTTGAAGGCGTTGACTTTGTGGCCGAACCTCTGGCCCATGCGCCGGGTGCGCGCACCACGCCGCAGTTTGAAGTGGCGCTGGTGTATGAGCAGAAGATTGATGTTGCCGTCGAACGCGAGCGCCTGGGCAAAGATCTGGCAAGGCTGGAAGGCCAACTGGCCAATGCCACGCGTCAGCTTGGGAACGAGCATTTCCTGGCCAAGGCCCCGCCTCATGTGGTGGAAGGTCTGAAAAAACAGGCTGCCGAGCTGCAAGTTCTGATAGAAAAGAACCGTACCGCACTGGCGGCGATCAGTTAGTTTGAAATCAAATTATGGATTGGAATAGCCGAAGAATTTCCGCCATTCTGGAGCATGCATTGCTGGAGGACAAGGCCACCAGCGATGCGACCTCGCGCGCGTGTATCGATCCGCAGCAGAGGGCAACCGCCACCATTCTGGCCAAGCAGGATTGCATTCTATCGGGCGTTGGGGCGGTAGCCCGTATCCTTGAGATCTTTGAGCGGCTGGACCAGAACGTCATCGGCCACCCCGAGGTCATCAGCCACGGTGAGATTTTTGACGGCGTCCGCCTGCATAAAGGACAAGCCATTGCGGTGGTGCGGCATAATGCGCGGGTCCTGCTCTCCTGTGAGCGGGTGGTCCTGAATGTGCTTCAGCGGCTGAGCGGCATTGCCACCTACACGCGCCAGTTTGTGGACGAGGTCAACGGGACGCACGCGCGCATTCTGGACACTCGTAAAACCGCTCCGGGGCTCCGTGTGCTGGACAAATATGCGGTCCGCTGCGGCGGGGGCCACAATCACCGGCTTGATCTCTCCGACGGCGTTCTGATCAAGAACAATCACATTGCTCTGGCGGGGGGCATAGCCACAGTGCTGCAGAAGGCGCTGCGCAACCGGCATAGCGAGCAACTGGTGGAGATCGAGGTGCGCAACCTCAACGAGCTTGATGAGGCCCTGGCAAACGGCGCGGAGCGCATCCTGCTGGACAACATGAGTGTGGAGGACGTTAAAACTGCGCTGGCGAAGGTAAAGGCATCTCCTCACGCCGTGCCGATTGAGGTTTCCGGAGGCATCCGGCTGGACAATGTCCGCGCCTACGCCGAAACCGGCGTGGATTATATTTCCGTGGGAGCGCTGACTCACTCGCCACCGGCGGTGGACTTGAGCATGCGGATTGTTCCCGCATAAGTTTTGACATAACTTGCAGGTTCGCCGGTCTCAAGAGGAAAATCTCAGCCCTTGCGACTCACCCAAGGGGCTGAGTCTTAACTGTTTACGCGAGAAAGCCGGCAGCGGCCTTGCAGGAGCTCCACACTAAGCTCTTTGTCTGTAGTTAGGTTAGGGAACGGCACGTCGTCAGCAAAAAATCAAACGCTGCTGAATTTTTTTGTATCATTTGCATGTTTCTCCTGCTCAAAGTACAACAGCTTTTTCAAGGAGATATGAGTTCGAATGCGTAAACCAGGATTTTTCGGGCTGTGGCTGGCTGTACTCACCTTCTGCGGCGCTGCCTTGGCGGCCGATCAGTACAAGATCGACCCTGTACACTCCAGTGTGGCGTTCTCCGTCAAACACATGATGGTAAATACGGTCCATGGCCGCTTCGGCGACTACAACGGTCAGATCGTTTATGACGAAAGCGACCCGTCCAAGTCGTCTGTGAGCGTCAGCATCAAAACCGCGAGCGTGAATACGGATAATTCCCAGCGCGACGGCCATCTGAAATCGGCTGACTTTCTGGACGCCGCAAAATTTCCCGAGATCACGTTTCAGAGCAAGTCCGTTGAGAAGAAGCCGGACGGTTTTATTGCACACGGGGTGCTCACGATTCGAGGGGTTTCCAGGAACGTTGACCTGCCGTTTAAATTGAATGGGCCGGTTTTGATCGGGAGCCACAAGCTGCTGGGCGCCGAAGCCAGCCTGACCATCAACCGCATGGACTACGGGGTTTCCTGGAGCAAGGCCCTGGACAATGGCGGCGTTGTGGTCGGAAATGACGTAAAGATTGATATCAATGTTGAAGCTCCGCAAGTGAAGTCTGCTGCCGCAGGCGCGGCGGCAAAATAGGAAGTCAAGGGAACTCTGACGTGGCAGGTTCTGCGGTTTTATTGCCGGAAAAACTCGCTCCGCTGGTGCGGAACACGATTTTTTCCGGCAATATTCACTGTTACCCTGAGGTCGAGTCCACCAACACTTTGGCCATGGAAGCAGGCGCCCAGGCCGGCGCGCAGCCGGAGAATGCTCCTGAAGGGGCGGTCTTCCTGGCGGAGGAGCAGACGGCGGGCCGTGGCCGCGGCGCCCATCACTGGTTTTCCGAGCGTGGCACCGGCATCTACATTTCTTTTCTCCTGCACCCTCCCATGACTCCGCAGGAAGTCCTCTGGCTGTCCCTGATCTGCGGTGTTGCTCTTCAGGACGCGGCCAAGGAAGTCACCGGATTGCAGGCCGACATTCGCTGGCCGAAC
>DATIWA010000595.1:0-11381 GCA_035465515.1 Candidatus Limnocylindrales bacterium
TCTCACTGGCCTTCGTTCCGCCAGACTCACTCAATTCACCCGCGAACACATTGTTGCCGGCAGCTCAGTATCTATTCCGTCAGCACTACCGGGCCGTTTCTGGTCACCGCGACACAGTGCTCGAAATGCGCGCTGTAGCTGCCGTCTTCGGTGACCGCTGTCCACTTGTCTTCCAGCACCACCGCGCCCGGCTTGCCGATATTGACCATGGGCTCGATCGCCAAAACCATGCCTTCCCGCAGCCTGGTTCCGTGCCCGCGTGTGCCGAAATTCGGGACCTGCGGGTCTTCATGCAACCGCGTCCCGATCCCGTGCCCCACAAAATCGCGCACCACGCTGAAGCCGTTGGCCTCAACGTATTCCTGCACCGCCGCACCCACGTCACCCACCGTCTTGCCCAGCCGGACTTCTTCAATGGCCTTGCGCAGCGACGTCTCGGTGACTTCCAGCAGCTTCTTCAACTCCGGCGCCAGGGTCTTGCCTACCGGTACCGTGATTGCCGAGTCCCCGTAGTAGCCGTCCAGGACCACCCCGCAATCAACAGAAACGATGTCCCCTTCCTTGAGGATCCGCTTTTCTGACGGAATCCCGTGGATGATCTCGTTGTTCACCGATGTGCACAGCACACAGGGGTAATCGTAGTATCCCTTGAATGCCGGCTTGGCCCCAAGTTCCTTGATTTTTTCTTCCGCCACGCGCTCCAGGTCCATGGTGGAGACGCCGGGGGCAACCGTTGCCTTGACCGCGTCCAGCACCTGCCGGACGATGTGCCCGCTGCGCCGCATCTTTTCCACTTCCGCGTGTGACTTGCAGTTGATCATCACGCGCCCGCCATCGCCGCGTTTTCAATAATCGCCAGGGTTTGCGCCGTCACCTGGCTCACCGGGAGCTCCCCGTTCAACACGCGCAACCGCCCTTGCCGCCTGTAATATTCCACCAGGGGCAGGGTCTGGCGCTGATAACTCTTCAACCGCTCGGAAATGACCTCTTCCTTATCGTCTTTGCGCTGCACCAGCGGCGTTCCACACGCATCGCACACGCTGTCAGATTTGGGCGGCTGGAAATAGATGTTATAAATCTTGCCGTCGATAGGACAAGAACGGCGCCCCGTAAGCCGTTGCAGTAATTGATTATAGCCGACCTCAATGCTGATCACAACCGGCGGCATGTGCCGCCCCGCGAAGGTCTCTTTCGCCAGGTGCTCATCCAGCCACTCGGCCTGTCCTACCGTTCGCGGAAATCCGTCCAGAATGTACCCGCGCTGGCAGTCAGGCTGCCGCAGCCGCTCTCCCACCATCGGGAGCATCAGCTCGTCCGGCACCAGGGACCCGGCCTTCATGATCGGGTCGGCCTTCTTTCCTAATTGCGTGCCCCGCGCCACGTTGATTCGCAGGATGTCTCCGGTGGAAATTTGCGGAATCCCGTAGCGCCCGGAAATCTCCATGGCCTGCGTGCCCTTCCCCGCCCCCGGGGCCCCAAGAAGAATGATGGGGCCTACCGCGGCGGCGGTGAACGTAGCGGATTCTGTGCCCGTGACGCCCGCCATGCCTTAGTTCCAGAGTCTCCTTCCCTTGACGCGCCCGCTGCGGGAGGTAAAGCCCTCATAATGGCGCATCACGAGTTGCGACTCGATCTGGTTGACGGTATCCATGGCCACGCCTACCACGATCAGCAGCGAGGTCCCGCCGAAGTAGAAGTTGACCCCCAGGCCGTTGAGCACCCAGTTGGGCAGTGACTCGAACATGCGTCCCGCAAATCCCGGCAAATGGTTGAGATGGATACCCATGATCATCCACTCCGGAATCAGCGAAATCAGAATCAGATACAGGCCGCCCACCAGGGTCACCCGCGTCAGCACGTCATTGATGTAGTCGCGCGTGCGGTGCCCTGGCCGGATGCCGGGAATGAACCCGCCATGCTTTCGCATGTTGTCGGCCACATCCGACGGGTTGAACACGATGGACACGTAAAAATACGCGAAGAATACGATGCCTGCGGCGTACAGCAGCGTATAAAGCGGTTCGCCCCACTTGAGCTGTTCAAGCAGCCCGCCAAAATAGCGGTGCAGAGTGCCTCCGGTCTTGAATGCCGCCGAGTAGGTCAGCATCTGCGGAATGCTCAGCAGTGACGAGGCAAAGATCACCGGCATCACGCCGCCGGAGTTCACGCGCAGCGGCAGGTGCGTGGCCTGGCCGCCCATGATGCGCCGCCCCACCACCCGCTTGGCGTATTGCACCGGAATGCGCCGCTCCGAACGTTCCATGAACACGATGAACGCAACCACCACCAGCATCACGATTACCAGCAGGACCAGCGTGGGAATCGTGAAGCTGCCCCAGGCCTGCTGCTTCGCTTTGGTCAGCAGGTCCTGCACCGCGCGCGGCAGTCCTACCACGATTCCGGCAAAAATCAGCAGTGACATGCCGTTGCCGATGCCGCGTTCCGTGATCTGCTCGCCCAGCCACATGATGAAGATGCTGCCCGTGGTCAGGGTGATGATCGTCATGAAAATGAAGGATGGCCCCGGCGTCAGGACAAAGTTCTGGGTCTGCAGCGTGAAGGCGATCCCCAGGCTCTGCAGGAAGGAAAGCACCAGCGTCAGATAGCGCGTCCACTGGGTGATCTTCCTCCGGCCCAGCTCGCCTTCTTTTTGCAGGCGGGCCAGTGGCTCCCATACCACCGTGAGCAGTTGAAGGATGATGGATGCCGTGATGTACGGCATGATGCCCAGGGCGAAAATCGTCAGCTTGCGCAGGTTGCCGCCGCTGAACAGATCGTAAAACCCGAGCAGGCCCCCGCTCTGCTGCTCAAACGCCTTCTGCAGCATGTCCGTGTTGATGCCGGGCGTGGGGATATGCGAACCAAGGCGATACACGGCCAGCATCGCCAGCGTGAACAGAACACGCTTGCGAAGGTCGGGCACGCGAAAGATATTTGAAAATTTCTCGAGCATCTAATTCACTTCTTTTTGGATTTCGTTTCCGGCTTGCTTTCTTCCGCGGGGGCGGCGCCGCCGATCACTTCCGCCTTGCCTCCGGCCTTGCTGATCTTTTCCTGCGCTGACTTGGAAAATTTGTGCGCCTGCACGGTAATCGCGGACTTCAGGTCGCCATCGCCCAGGATCTTGATCAGATCGTTCTTGTGCGCCAGCCCGTTCTTCACCAGCAGTTCCAGGGTCACGTTCTTCTCCCCCATCTGCACGATCCGCTCCAGATTGATGGCCCGGTACTCGGTCCGGAAAATATTGGTGAAGCCGCGCTTGGGCAGCCGGCGATGCAGCGGCATCTGCCCGCCTTCAAAACCGCGCAGCAGACGCGAACCGGACCGCGAACCCTGGCCCTTATGACCGCGGGTTGAGGTCTTGCCCATGCCGCTTCCCATGCCGCGCCCCACGCGTTTGCGGTTGGCCGTGGCGCCTTTGGGAGGCCGTAACGTTGATAAATTCGTTGGCACTTGGATTTTCCTTGGTTCGCAACCGCCGGCCCTGCCGGCGATTACTCGGTTGCCCTGTCCGTGGGTGCCGGCCTGCCGTCACCCGATTTGAAAGCTATCGCTCCACAACCTGCACCAGGTGCGGCACCTTCGCAATCATACCCCGGATGGAAGGCGTGTCTTCCCGTTCAATAATCTGGTTCAGGCGGGTGAAGCCCAGCCCCTTGATCACCAGCTTTTGCTTCACCGGCGTGCAGATCTTGGAGCGGACGTACTGGATCTTGATCTTCTTCTTTGCTGCCGTCATGGTTTACAGCTCCTGCGTGGCCTTGCCGCGCATGGTAGCGACTTCCTGCTTGTCGCGGAGTTTGCCCAAAGCGTCAAACGTCGCCTTGATCACGTTATGCGGATTGGCCGTGCCGATGGACTTGGTCAGCACGTTCTGCACGCCCGCCGAAGTCATCACCGCGCGCACCGCGCCGCCCGCGATTACGCCCGTTCCTTCCGGGGCCGGCTTCAACAGCACCATCCCCGACCCAAAGCGGCCCAGCACCGCATGCGGAATCGAATTCTGCGTCAGGTTTACCTTCACCAGGTTCTTCTTGGCAGACTCAATGCCTTTGCGGATGGCCTGCGGCACTTCCTTGGCTTTGCCCGAGCCGTAACCCACCACGCCGGCTCCCGGATCGCCCACCACCACCAGCGCCGCAAATGACATGTTCTTGCCGCCCTTGACCACCTTGGTCACGCGGTTGATGGCCACTACCTGGTCTTTCAACTGGTAGCTGCCCGCATCGAGTTTCTTCTTGATCGCTATCGCCATTTAGAACTCCAGACCTGCTTCGCGCGCCGCATCGGCCAGCGCCTTGATTCGTCCGTGATACAGGTATCCGCCGCGGTCGAACACCACTTTTTTCACGCCCTTCTCCTGCGCCCGCTGGGCAATGGTCTTGCCCACTTCCTTCGCGCTGGCCACGTTCCCCCCGGTCTTCCGCGCGCCTTTTCCGCCCTGCACCGTGCTGGCTGAGGCCAGCGTCTTGCCCGTCGTGTCATCAATCACCTGGGCGTAGATGTGGTTCAGCGACCGGTACACGTTCAGCCGCGGACGTTCCGCGCTGCCGCTCAGCCGCTGCCGCATGCGCTCATGGATCCGCCGCCGTACCTTGTCTTTCGAAATCTCTGGAATCATCTTCTTCAACCTTTGCTTCGTAGCGCCCTTGGCGCCACGATCAAAATCAATTTTTCCCGCTCCGGATGCCATCGGCCGGTCCGGTGTCCGGTTCTTGCCCTTCCGATCACCCGATCACGGCGATTTACTTCGCCCCGGTCTTTCCAACCTTCTTCTTCAGGCGCTCGCCGGCATAACGGACGCCTTTCTGCTTGTACGGGTCCGGGGGCCGCAAAGCCCGCATTTCAGCCGCCACCTGGCCGACCTTCTGCCGGTCAATCCCGCTCACCGTCAGACGCGTCTGCTTGGGATCGATCGCCACCGTGATGCCGCTCGGCAACGGGTACTCGATGGGATGCGAGTAGCCCAGCGTGAAAACCACCGTGCTCTTGCCCTTCAGTTCGGCGCGATATCCGATGCCCACGATCTCCAGGTCCCGGTTCCAGCCTTTGGTCACGCCCTCTACGGCGTTGCTCACCAGGGCGCGCACCAGCCCGTGCACTGCGGCGTAATCATCGCTGTCACGCTTCACTTCAATGCGCCCGTCCTGCTGCTGCAGTTTCACGCCGGCCGGCAGATGCGTTTGTACCTGCCCCTTGGGACCGTTCACCGTGACCGTGTTGCCCTTCACTTCAAACTTCACTCCCGTGGGGAGCGGAATCGGTTTCTTTCCGATACGAGACATTTCTCTGGTCCTTTTCTTTAAGCGAGTCCTTCAGGCCCTCCGCGGGCCGAATTCCACGCTGGTTCAGCTGTTAGCCAGTGGCTCCTGGCTTCTGGCCGGAGTCGCTTCGCCTCCGGCATGCGGAACTTGCTGCGCTCCGCGTATCCTGAACGCGCTCGCCCGGGCCTCAGCCCCGGCCACCAGCAGCTGCAACAAACAGCTAGCCGCCGGTGATTCGCGCACGAATCACCACACTTCGCACAAGATCTCGCCGCCCACGCCTTCTTTGCGCGCCTGGCGTCCCGTCATCACTCCCTTGGGAGTGGTCAGGATGTTGATTCCCAGGCCGCCCAGCACGCGTGGAATATCGGTGCGTCCCACATACACGCGGCAGCCGGGGCGGGAAATGCGCTGCAGGTTGGAGATGGCGGCATTGTTGTCCGAGCCGTACTTCAGGTAAATGCGCAGGACCTTTCTGCCGTCCTCTTCCGTCGCCTTGAAATTGGCGATGTAACCTTCTTCTTTCAAAATGCGCGCGATCTCCAGCTTCAGCTTGGAAGCGGGGACATCGAGCTTCTGGTGCCGCGCATGGAGCGAATTACGTATGCGCGCCAGTAAATCTGCGACCGGATCGGTCAAACTCATCTTCGTTCATCTCCTGTTATCGTCACCCGTTTGCTGCGGCCCGCGCCGCAGAACCTGCCGTGACGTACTACCAAGCGGCCTGGCGGTTGGCAACTGGCCCGTTTGTCGTTCATCCGAAAGTCCGGCTGGGCCAGGCGCGAATTGGCCAAACTGCTGCTTGCTGACTGCCTTACCAAGAGCTCTTCGAAACCCCGGGAATCTCGCCCTTCAGCGCCAGACCGCGGAAGCACAAACGGCACAGGCCGAATTTGCGCAGATACGCGCGCGGCCGCCCGCAGATCGAACAGCGGTTGCGGTGCTGGGTGGAAAACTTGGGTTTCTTGTTCGTCTTGGCAATCTTTGCTGTTGTCGCCATTTTTTTCCTTTAGCTAACTACCCTACCGAATACTTGACCGTTCATTACTGCCGGAACGGCATGCCCAGGTGTTTCAGCAGCGCCCGGGCCTGGTTGTCATCGCGGGCCGTGGTCACGATGGTCACGTTCATGCCCTTCAGCTTTTCCACCTTGGCGTAATCAATCTCCGGGAAGATCAACTGGTAGCGCAGCCCCAGGGTATAGTTCCCGCGGCCGTCGAACGACTTGGTGGAAACCCCGCGAAAATCGCGGACTCGCGGCAGAGCTATGTTGATCAGCCGGTCCAGAAACTCGTACATGCGGTCGCCGCGCAGCGTCACCATGGCCCCAATCGACATTCCTTCGCGCACCTTGAAGGCCGCAATCGACTTCTTGGCCTTGGTCACCACCGGCTTCTGTCCGGCGATCTCACCCAGGTCGCGGACCAGCGGGTCCAGCATCTTGGTGTTCTGCGTGGCCTCGCCCACGCCCATGTTCACCACGACCTTGTGCAGCCGCGGCACCGCCATGGGGTTGGTCACGCCCAGTTCTTTCGCCAGCGCCGGAGCAATCTCTTTGTGAAACCGCTCCCGCAGCCTGGCATTCGTTTTGATTTTTGCTGTCGCCATGCTTCTTGTGTTCTGCCTTTCTCACGGTATCCGGTTCTACGGGTTCGTGAGCCTGTTTTCCTACTTGTCCAGCGACGCCTCGCAGCGCCTGCAGAAGCGCACGCGCTTGTCGCCTTCCATCCGGTGCCCCACCCGCGACGGGCCGCAGCCCGGACAGATCAGCATCACGTTGGAGACCGAGATGGGTGATTCCTGCTCGGCAATCCCGCCCTTGATATTGCGCTGCGGATTCGGCCGGACGTTCTTCTTCACCATCATCACGTGCTCCACCAGCACCTTGCCTTCGCCGGGGAATACCCGCAACACGCGTCCCTGCTTGCCCTTGTCGCGCCCGGTGATCACCTTCACCTGGTCATTGCGCTTGATATTCATTCGTGTTTGCATTTGCCAACCTTCTTCCGCCGCCGCTTACAGCACCTCTGGCGCCAGCGACACAATCTTCAGAAATTTCTTTTCCCGCAGCTCGCGCGCCACCGGGCCGAAAACACGCGTGCCAACCGGCTCGCCTGCTTCATTGATGAGCACGGCTGCGTTCTGGTCAAAGCGGATATAGGTCCCGTCCCGGCGCCGGTGCTCTTTTCTCTGGCGCACGATCACGCACTTGACCACGCTGCCCTTCTTGGCCGTTCCATCGGGGGCGGCTTCCTTTACTGCGGCGGTGACAACGTCACCCAGACCCGCATTCAAACCGGTATGCCCGCCCAGCGGCAGAATCATCTGCAGCCGGCGCGCCCCGCTGTTGTCGGCCACGTCCAGGATGGTCCTCATCATGACTGCCATGGTTTAATCTCCCTCTTGATGTCTTCCCGGCGATTCGGCCCGTGTGGCCGCCGAATCGCGCTGCTGCAAGCACTGGACCTTCGTCCGCGGTCCGCAGCCTTAAGCGGTTTTCGAGTCTACGGATTCCTCGCCTGCCACCAGCTTGGCTTTCTGCACAACGTTCTTCAGACGCCAGCGCTTCAGGCGCGACATCGGCCGCGTCTCCTCAATCTCCACGAAATCGCCGACGCGCGCCGTATTGTTCTCGTCATGCGCGTAGAATTTCTTGGCCTTGGAAACGATCCGGCGATACAGAGGATGCGCCTTGCGCATGCTCACTTCCACCACGATCGTCTTGGCCATCTTGGTGGAAACTACCTGGCCGATCTTGGTGCTGCGGCGGCTCTGCCTGGTGGTTGCTGTCTCTGCCATTTACTTCTTCCTCGCTTTCGCCTTCGCTCCGGCGCTCTTCTTCTTCGCGGCAGGCTTGGCCTTTGCAGCGGTCTTCGCCGTCTTTTTGACCGCGGCCGCTTCCGGCGCCGCCTCTTCCGCCGCCGCGGCTGCCCGCGCCGCCGATCTCGCGCCGTTCTCAAGACCCAGTTCCTTTTCCCGCATGATGGTCTTGACCCGGGCCACGTCCTTGCGCAGTCCGCGAATCTTGTTCAGGCTCTCCGTCTGCCCCATCTTGAGCTGGAACTTCATGCGGAACAGCTGGTCGTTCAGTTCCCGCTCCTGGTGCAACAGTTCGGCGTCGGTCAGATTTCTAAGTTTTTCTGCATCCATATGCTGTCTTTTTCCTGAGGGCTCCGCAGCTTCGCTGCTCTGCCCTCGTTCTTCGTTCCCGCGGGCCGGCGCTCTCTCCGAACTCACCCGCTTTTTTCTGTTTACGCCTCGTGGCGGGACACAAACTTTGTCCGCAGGCCCAGCTTGTGTGAAGCCAGCCGCATTGCCTCGGCCGCATCGGTCCGCGTCACGCCTTCCATTTCAAACAGGATCTTGCCGGGACGCACCACCGCCACCCAGTGGTCCGGCGCGCCTTTGCCTTTTCCCATACGGGTTTCGGCCGGCTTCTTGGTCACCGGCTTGTCCGGGAACAGGCGGATCCAGATTTTTCCGCCGCGCTTCACAAAACGCGTCATCGCCACGCGGCTGGCTTCGATCTGCCGGTCCGTAATCCACCCCGGCTCCATGACCTTCAGGCCGTAGTCGCCAAAGGACAGCTCACCACCCCGCCACGCCTTGCCGCGCATGCGTCCGCGCTGCTGTTTGCGGTACTTAACTTTTTTCGGCATCAACATAACGTTAAATTCCTTATTTCAAACCTGCTGTGCATCAGCCCATCCGTATCACGGCATCGGCGGCAAACTTCCAGGCTTCAGGCCAGGACTACAGGCCGGCGGCTTTCTCAAAACGCTCCCGCGCCTACTCCCTGCCGTTCCGTGGTTCGCTTCTTCGCCGGCAGGATGTCTCCCCGGTAGATCCACACCTTCACGCCAATCACGCCGTAGGTCGTGCGCGCTTCCGAGAAACCGTACTCAATGTCGGCGCGCAGCGTGTGCAGCGGCAAACGGCCCTGCAGGTACCACTCGGAGCGCGCGATTTCATTGCCGTTCAAACGCCCGGAAACCCGGACCTTGATGCCCTTGCATCCAAAACGCAGCGCCGAATCCACCGCCTTGCGCATCGCCCGGCGGAAGCCCACGCGCTTTTCCAGTTGCAGCGCAATTGACTCCGACACCAGTTGCGCGTCCAGCTCCGGCTTGTGCACTTCCTGGATGTCAATGAACACTTCGCGCGAGGTGCGCTTTTGCAGCTCCTGCTTCAGCTTGTCGATTTCCGCGCCCTTGCGCCCGATGATGATCCCCGGACGCGCCGTGCGGATGATGATGCGCAGCTTGTTCCCCGGACGCTCAATCTCCACCGAGCTCACGCCCGCCGATTTGAGCTTGTCCCGCAGCTCTTCTTTCAGCTTCACATCTTCGAGCAGCAGCTTGTTGTAGTCCCGCTCCACGAACCAGCGCGACCGCCAGGGCTTGGTGTAGCCCAGACGAAATCCGTACGGATGGACTTTCTGACCCATAATCTTTACCTCGCTCCCGCCGTCTTCTTGCGGCCGGCCGATTTCTTCTTCGCTCCCGCGGCCCGGGCTTTCTTCTTGGGCGCCGCCTTCGCCGGGGCAGCCGCTTCTTCCTCGCCTACCACCGTGGCCAGCTCTGCGCCGTTCTGCGCGCCTTTTTCCGCCAGCACCACTTCCAGGTGCGCGATGCGCCGCTGGTAACGGTAGGCCCGGCCCATCGGCGCCGGACGGATCCGCTTCATGCGCGGGCCGTCGTTGGCAATCGCCGACTTCACGTACAGCCGGTCCACATCCACGTCCAGGCCTTTTTCCCCGCTCAGGTAATTCGCGTTCTCTACCGCCGAACGCACAAGCTGGAAAATGGCCGGCGCAATCCGCTTCTTGGTGAACTGCAGCGTGCTCAGCGCGTCTTCCACGCGCTTGCCCTTGATCAGGTCCAGCACCAGCCGCGCCTTCTGCGGCGAGACTCGCTGAAACTGCGCTTTTGCCTTAAATTCCATAAAAGTTCAACCTTGTCTTCGATCTCGATATTCCGCCTGCGGCCCCGCTTTCGGTTGTCGCCTCACTCACGCCGCAAACGCTCAAAATTACGCCCTGGGCGCCGCCGCCGGCTTGGCCGCCGTTTCCGTGGCCGCCTTCACCGAGTGTCCCTTGAACTGCCGCGTGAAGGAAAATTCACCCAGTTTGTGGCCCACCATGTTTTCCGTTACGTAAACCGGAATAAATTTCTTTCCGTTGTGCACGGCGATGGTGTGTCCCACCATCTCCGGCGAGATCGTGGACCGCCGCGACCAGGTGCGAATGACCTTCTTGTCATTCTTCGCGTTCATGTCGTCGATCCTCTTCAACAGGTGGCCGTCAATATGCGGCCCCTTTTTCAATGACCGTGCCATTATTTGGATCTCCTGCTCACAATAAACTTGTCGGTGCGTTTGTTGTTGCGCGTCTTGTAGCCGCGCGTCGGCTGGCCCCACGGGGTCACCGGATGCCGGCCGCCGGAGGTCTTGCCTTCGCCGCCGCCATGAGGATGGTCCACCGGGTTCATCGCCACGCCGCGGTTCACGGGCTTTTTGCCCAGCCAGATGTTGCGTCCCGCTTTGCCGATGGCCACGTTTTCGTGGTCCACGTTGCCGATCTGCCCCACCGTCGCCATGCAGTCAATCAGCACCCTGCGGGTCTCGCCGGAAGGCAGCTTGATCAGCGCGTATTCGGATTCCTTCGCCACAAGCTGGGCCGCGCCGCCGGCCGAGCGCACCATCTGCGCGCCCTTGCCCGGCTTCAGCTCAATGTTGTGCACCGTGGTGCCCGCCGGAATGTTCTTGAGCGGCAGGGCATTGCCCACCAGGATGTCGGCCTCCGGCCCGCTCACGATTTTCTGCCCCACCTGAAGCCCTACCGGCTGGAGGATGTAGCGCTTCTCTCCGTCGGCGTAGGCAACCAGCGCGATGCGCGCCGAACGGTTGGGATCGTACTCAATGGAAACCACCGTCGCGGGTATGCCCGCCTTGTCGCGCTTGAAGTCAATCGCGCGCAGCTTGCGCTTGTGTCCGCCGCCGCGGTGCCAGATCGTGATGTCGCCTGAATTGCGGCGTCCGCCGGTGCGCACCTTGATCTTGGTCAGCGCCTTGTGCGGCTTGTCCGTCGTCAGTTCGTCGTTCGTCAGCGTGGTCTTG
>DATIWA010000596.1:0-3325 GCA_035465515.1 Candidatus Limnocylindrales bacterium
GACGTTGTTGTAGCCGCCTTTCTGGTTGGAACTGAGCAACACCTTGCCGCCGTCAGGCGAGACGCCTGATGCAACCATCAGGACTTCGCCCTGATGCGGCGTGAGCTCTTCCACGGCGCCGCCGGCCACGGGAATGCGATACACGCTGCTGTCAGTGAAGCCGATATTCAGGCGATTGGCAAAGATGTATTTGCCGTCATGACTCCATTGCACAAGGGTCCAGAGCCGGTCCGGGGATTTCTCGTGGGTAAGGTTACGCACTTTGCGGGTGCGCCAATCCATGACCGCGATATCCACCATGGGCGAAGTCTCAGGCTTGAGTTCGAGCGCCAGCATGGCGCCGTCAGGGGAAAAACGCGGGCTTTGTTCGGAAATGTGCGGCGTATTGGTCAGGTTGACGGGCTGGCCGCCATTGGCGGGGACAGCATAAACGTCCCATATTTCGTGGCCGCCGACATCCTGCTGGTAAACGATCCACTTGCCATCGGGCGACCAGAAGGCAGCCCCCTGACGATCATCTGACTGAAGGAGCTGAATGGGCCAGCCGCCGTTGGAATTCATCTTCCACAAGTTAAAGCGCCCGGTGAAGTTGCTATTGAAGACCAGTTCCCTGCCATCAGGCGACCATGCGGGACTGCCTACCCGGCGGGAATAGAACAGGTCATCCACCGGCACGGGCCGGGCATCAGCGTTGGAAGGAGAGGTGACGGATTGAGGATTGGTGGGCTGACGGTCCTGGGGACCGGAAGCCAGAGAAAAGGTCGCTGACAAGACAAGAACGACGAGGCCGGTGAACTTCCGCATAATGCCTCCTTGAAAACAATAGTCCGCCCGCAAAGAATCTCCATTGTACGGCAGGGAGCGATTGGGCCGGAGCTTCAGGCTGGACGCCCTATCGAGGAACCTTTTTCAGGCCATAAGAATTTTCTATAGGAAAAACCGCACCCGAAAGCCGGCCGCGATGATCTATTGACCAGCCGGTCTGGCAGAGCTACAGCCGGCGCGGAGCTTCGATGGACGCGACAACCCGCCCTCCTCAATGGAAAGTCCTGCTGGCGTTCAGCATCATTTACTTTGTCTGGGGTTCCACCTTTCTGGCCATACGCGTGGGCGTGCGCGAGGTCCCTCCCTTTCTGCTGGCGGGAATGCGCTTCCTGGCGGCGGGAGCCGTGCTATACGGATGGATGCGGGCCACGGGCGTGGCCTCACCCACCCGGCGCGAGTGGGCTTCAGCAACGCTGCTTGCGGTGGTGATTTTTGTGCTCGACTACGGGCTCCTGTTCTGGGCAGAACGCCGCGTGCCGTCAGGAACCGCTGCCGTGATGCTGGCCACCATTCCCGCGTTCATGGCGCTCTCCGAGATTTTCTTTCTGCGAACACAACGACTCACGCTGCGGCTGGGATTGGCGCTGCTGGTCGGGACGGGCGGCGTTGCGGTGCTGGTGGGCCGCGGACTGAACCTGAGCGAAGCCCCCATTGACAGCCGGGGCGCGATTGCCCTGCTGGTGGCGGGAATCAGCTGGTCGGTGGCTGCGGCCCTCACGCGCAAGCTCACGCTGCCTGATTCCAAAGCGATGAGTTCGGCCGCGCAAATGTTCAGCGGCGGCGTGCTGCTCATTTTGACTGCGGGGGCACTGGGAGAGTTTCGCGGCTTTCACTGGCTTTCCGTTTCGCGAGGAGCATGGCTGGCGCTGGCGTACCTGATCGTGGCCGGATCCATTGTGGCATTCACGGCTTACGTGTGGCTGCTGCACCACGAGTCGCCGACCAGGGTGGGGACTTATGCTTACGTCAATCCCGTGGTGGCGGTTGGACTGGGGTATTTGCTGGGCGGGGAAACCGCGGGACTCCGCACGCTGCTGGGAATGCTGCTGGTCCTGGTCAGCGTGGTGACGATCACCACGAGTCCTGCAAGAAAACCGGCGACGGCATGGGTGGAAGAACGGACACAGGCTGTGGAGTCGTAGGTAGAGGCGATGCGATTCGGTCAGTGGTCAGTGGAAGTCGCCGGCGGGCCAGTCTGGGCGGCCGCCCACAAAGAGGAGAGTAATGCCACGATTACAGTGAGGATCCGTATCACCCTACACCTCAGCCAAAATCGTGTTCAGGAACCAGGAATAATGGAACAGGCATCCCGGGGTGTCAATCACATCTTTCTTTGCCAATCGCATTCTTTGGGGGTCCGAGGGCCATCGCCGGCCCGGACGGCAGGACATTCCCCACATGCATCTCTCATCGGGTGGCGCTGTTCGGCCGAGAGGAAGAATGTGAAGGTAAATCCGCGGGCGCTGGAATACGAAACCTTTGGGAATCCGCTCAGCGGGGCCTGGGCCAGAGCGATGCCGGCAAAATGCGCTTCCCTGCCATGAACACGAAGAGGCGCTCAACGAATTGACTCGCGGCGCGCACGGCCGGAGCTTTCACGCAGGTGAGAGGCATCACACCGCGCGGTGACCGGACTCACCGCAACCCGGCGCGTTGAATCGTAATCTTTTTTTCTAACGGAGATTACCACCATGTTTCCGAGAACTCGCCAAAACGTATCGGTCTATGTCGCGAACTACGGTTCCAGCGACATCACCTGCCTGGATGCAAAAAAGAAGGAACGAGGGCCAGGAAAGATTCCGCTGCCCTTTCAGCCCTTCGGCGTGGCGGCCGACAAAAAGCGCCGCCGCGTGTATGTGACTGATGGAGACGAGGTGACGGTCATCGATCCCAAAACGCGGACCATCACCAACCACATTCAAGTACAAAAACAGGCCGCCTTTCCGGCGCTGAACCCGAAAGGAACGCGACTGTATGTCCCCAATTTCCGCAGCGACACTGTCTCAGTGATTGATACGGAACAGGAGAAGGTGATCCATACGGTGGCCGTGGGGAGCCAGCCCTCGCATGCAGCGGTGGACGGCGAGGGCAGGTATCTCTATGTGACCAATTACGCCGGGTGCACGGTTTCCGTGATTGATACGGCGATGCTTGAGGTCCCAGGCGCGCAAGATGCGGTGATCGCCACGATCAGCGTGGACATGAATCCGCACGGCGTCGTGGTGGACGCCGCCAATGCGTTCGTCTATGTGGCCTGCCAGGAATCGCGGAAAATGGACATTATTGACGTGGCGCAGAAGCAGGTAATCGCCCGGCTCGACGTGGGCGATTCTCCGGAAGGCATCGCCATTACTCCGGACGGGAAGGAAGTATGGGTAGCGAACGTCAGCAGCAACACAGTGTCAGTTTTCGATGTCGCGACGCGCACCTTGAAAATGACCATCGCGATCGAGTCGCCTCTGGAGATTGTTATGTGGGGCAACTATGCCCTGATCTCGGA
>DATIWA010000597.1:0-13175 GCA_035465515.1 Candidatus Limnocylindrales bacterium
CTCATTTTCCTCTCATTGTCACATGACAATAGGTACTCGGAATTGATAAAGAGAAAATGGACTGGGAACAACATCCGTGCGCGTGACCCGCTCGGGCTCAGCCATTCCGGCTCAAAATGTAGGCAGATGAATGATCCGGGCAGGGCATGGCCTTGCCTTGGCCGGCCATGCGCTTCTGCCTTAGGGCTTTTCGGCGTGCATGGAACAGCCCCATGCGGAGGACTTGGAAAAATCTCGCATGGGTCTCAGTGTACTTCCGCCACACAACTGACCACCTAATTTTTTCTACTCACCGTATGCGCCTGCCACGTCCGCGCTCCGTCACCCCGAAGCCCGCGAGCCAAGGCTGACCCGGCTTCCAAACCGGGGAGATATCAAAGGACTATGTTCTTCACCCCTGTGTCATGGTTCCCAGTCTTGTGCCCACCATCAAGCTACCCCAGCTAAGTTGTTGATTTCTGGGGCGGGAAGCCCCCGGATCTGGCCATCCATCTTCCGCTCCTGATGCAGACGGCGCGGCACGCAGGCCGGCCCCGCTGGCCGCAGGCTGCGCAGTCGCCTCAGAGCCTCAGGACTTGGTTCCGATCAGCAGCAGGGCCCCGATTCGCTTGAAGTCTTTTAGCTCAGCGGCATCCTTGAACCACTTACCGGAGTAAACGTCGGGTGAGGGGCTGCGGTCGGGGATGCGGCGGGCCTCCACATCCTTGAAACCGTGCTGTTGCAGCAGAGTGACGTACTCGGCTTCAGAGAGCGCCTTCACCGGGACTTTCAACTCGCTGACCCAGCGCAGCGAATAATGGTTGTCTTTGTAGAGATTGATCAGGATGTAGAGCTTGCCGCCAGGCGCCATGACGCGGCACAACTCGTCCAGCGCCTTGCCCTGATCGGCATAATAGTAGAACGACTCTACGGAGAGGACCTGGTTGAAGTAGTTGTCCGGCGCGGGGATTTTTTCCGCTGAGCCCCATACGTAGCGCACGTTTTTGAAGGACGCGGAGGCCTGTTCGGCTCGGCGCAGCATCTCATCAGCTACGTCCAGGCCAACCACTTCACCTCTGGGAACGGCGCGGGCCATGCGTCGCGAGGCCCACCCTGTTCCGCAGCCCAGGTCGAGCACGCGGTCGGCCGGGTCAAAGGCCATGAGGGCGAGCGTCTGGTCGGTGATGTCCGAATGGTGGTCTTCCATTTCGTCGCCGCGGCCGGCGGCGGCCCACTGGTTGAATTCCGTTTGCAGTTTTTGATCGGCAAGGGAGGCGAGAGCGTCGGCTTTGCTATCCATGCGTCTATGCTACATTTAGGAGTTTGCCCTGCTCAACTTGACACAAACCGTGATGTCTGACCCACGACAATCCGCGCAATCTCCAGAAGCGCTCTATTGCCCCAACTGCGCGCGTGAAGTCACCGACCCGCTGATCTGCGGCGACTGCTCCGCCGTGATCTGCCGCGTCTGTGGCACGCCCCTGGAATCCTCCTCTGATCTTGGCATTGGATAAGGGACCTGAATGCTGACCATTATTCTTCTTACAATTTCAAACATTTTTATGACTTTCGCGTGGTACGGGCATTTGAAGTATCAGAACGTGCCGCTCTGGAAGGTCACTCTGATCAGCTGGGGCATCGCTTTCTTTGAATACTGCTTTCAGGTGCCGGCCAATCGCTGGGGCAGTCACACCTTCAGCGCGGCGCAACTGAAGACCATCCAGGAGATTGTCACTCTCACGGTGTTCTCGTTTTTCTCCATCTGGTACCTGAAGCAGGACATTAAATGGAACTACGCGGTGGGATTTTTCTTCATGGTGCTGGCGGCATTTTTTATCTTCAAGAAGTGGTAGCCTGCAATGGCCAACAAGCCCTGATTGAGTTGAGTTTGTTCTTGCTCATTCGCGGCTGGATTTTGTTGTTCAGCAATCCGCGGCGGGGCTCTGCTACACGGGCGTTTTCGTCTTCCGCTCCGGGTTGAAGAATGGCAGCTTCACTACCGTCGCTGTGACCCTCTGCCGCACCGCTTCAATCGTGATCTCCATCTGGAGCTTCGTGCCGGGCCGCGAATGCGCCGTGTCAATACTCGCCAGTGCAATCATCTTCTTGAGCAGCGGCGACCACGTGGTCGAAGTCGCCTTGCCCACCTGTTTGTTACCCAGATAAACGGGGACATGCACGCGCGACGCCTGCGCCGGGGCTGCCGGAGTGAGTCCGAATTTCTCGTAACGTTCCTCGATCTCCACCCAGTCCATCTCCAGGCCAACAAGCTGTCGTGGAACGCCGTCCCTGTGCTGCTCCGCAAGCGGCGCTTTGCCGACGAAGTTCTCTTTGTCCAGGTGCACCATGCGGCCGAAGCCGAGTTCATAGGGAGAGTATTTCTGCGCAGGGACAAGAGCTCTTTTGCTGCTGATGTAATCCACCTCGATCAGCAGCAGGCCGGCTTCGATGCGGGCGACATCGAGCGCCAGCATACCCGCCGCGTGGATATCAAACTGGCGGCCTTTTTCCATCAGCGCGTCCCAGACCTTCACCGCGTCGTTCCACGGGACCCAGATTTCGTAACCGAGATCGCCCGTGTATCCCGTGCGCGAGATGTCCACAGGAACGCCGGCAATCCTGCCGCTGGTCACGCGAAAATATTTCAGGTTCGCGATATCGGCTTCCGCCACGGACTTGAGCAGTTTGCCCGAAGTCGGCCCCTGCAATGCCAGCGCCGCGACTTTCTCCGAAATGTCCTCGATCCGGACGTCCATATTGAGCCCGTTCTGATGAAACCAGCGCAGGCTCGGATCGGCGGCGGTCCAGCGATATTTGTTCTCATCGAGCCGAGTGATGGTGCCGTCGTCAATGACCATGCCCTGCTCATCGCACCAGCAGCAATAGATCACCTGGCCGGGCTTCACCTTATTGATGTCGCGGGTGATCACGCGGTTCACCAGCCGGGTCGCGTCCCTGCCTTCCACCATGTACTTGTACAACGGCGTAATATCAATCAGCGCGGCGGCATTGCGGATGGCGTTGTATTCGTGCTCGTGATGCACCTCATAGCTCGAGACCGTGTAATAGCCCGACCACTCGCGGTAATTCAGGCTGGTGCACAGAGCAAACGTGCGTTCGTGGAATGCGGTACCGACCGGCAAACGAAAACCTCGGAGGCGAACTGGGCTGACGGACGATTATACGAAAACCTTGCCGCTGATAACACGGAGGGCGGCCTTCCGGGCATTTGCGTTGCTGCTGGCCTGGGACGTCCCAGCGGAGTAGGTGCTGCAGGACCGGGGCGCAGAGACAAATCCCCACCCCTCCGCTAAAATAACAAGTCACTCGCCTGGTTTTGACGAACGCGTCTCCCTGAAATTATGGCTTCTGTTTCCAACGGCTCGAAATCCAAATACGACGTGATCGTGATCGGCGGCGGCCATAATGGCCTCACGACTGCCGCCTATCTCGCGCGCTCCGGAAAGAAAGTCCTGGTGCTGGAGCGGCGTCACGTGCTCGGCGGCGCGGCGGTCACGGAAGAAGTCTTTCCCGGCTTCAAGTTCTCCGTCTGTTCCTACGTTGTCTCGCTGCTGCGGCCTGAAATCATCCGTGACCTCGATCTTCCCCGCCACGGCCTGGAGATCCTGCCGCTCGACGGCACATTCACGCCCATGCCCAACGGCGACTATCTGTGGCGCGTGAACGATCACGGCAAGTCCCGCCGGGAAATCGCCCGGCATTCCAAACTGGACGCAGAAGCCTACGAGGAGTTTGGCAAGGCCATGCAGGCCATGTGCCGCTTCGTCAAGCCCATCCTCGGCATGGTCCCGCCGGATCCCAGCACGCTCAACCCCCGCGAACTCATGAAGCTGCTTTTCATCGGAAAGCGCTTCCAGGGTCTCTCCAGCGAGGACAAGTACAACCAGGTGCAGCTCATGACCATGAGCGCCGTGGATTTTCTCGACCAGTGGTTTGAGACCGATGTGCTCAAGGCCACCATGTCCGCCTCGGGCATCATCGGCACATTTCTCGGCGTGCGCTCCCCGGGAACGGCGTATGTACTGCTGCACCACTACATGGGAGAAATTGACGGCGCGTTCCGCTCCTGGGGTTTCGCCCGCGGCGGCACCGGGGCCATCTCCAACGCTATCGCCGACGCCGCCCGCGAGGCCGGCGCGGAAATCAGGACCCAGTCCCCGGTCGCCAGAATCATCATCAAGAACGATCGCGCCCATGGCGTGGCGTTGCAGAACGGTGATGAAATCTATGCCGACGTGATCTCCTCCAGCGTTGATCCCCGTCTGACATTTCTGCGCTTCATTGAAGAATCGCAGCTTCCCGCTGAATTTCTTGAGGATGTCCGCCGCTACAAGTTCCGCGGCTCGTCCGGCAAGGTAAACATCGCTCTTGATGCCCTGCCCGATTTCAAGTGTCTGCCCGGCCCGGGCGCTCATTTGCGCGGCGCCATCTCCATTTCGCCCAGCGTGGAATACATGGAGCGCGCCTACGATGACGCCAAGTACGGCAACTTCTCCCGCCGTCCGTACATTGACATGGTGATCCCCTCGCTCACGGACCCGTCCGTTGCGCCGCCGGGCAAGCATGTGCTGTCCTGCTTTGTGCAGTACGCGCCCTACAAGCTGCGCCCGGGTCTTAACTGGGACGAGCAGCGCGAGGCCTTCGGCGACAATGTGGTTGACACCATCGCCGAGTACGCGCCCAACATCAAGAACATCATCCTGAACAAGCAGGTTCTCACGCCGCTGGACCTGGAACGTGAGTTCGGCCTGAGTGAAGGCAACATCTTTCAGGGTGAGCTCTCGCTGGAGCAACTTTTCTTCCTGCGTCCGGTCCCCGGTTACGCGCAGTTCCGCACGCCCATCAAGAACCTGTATATGTGCGGATCGGCCACGCACCCCGGCGGCGGAATCATGGGCGCGCCCGGCCGTCTGGCTGCGCTGGAGATACTCAAGGATGTAAAGACGCCGCCTCGCGCAAAACCGGCGCGCGCCGGGGAGCCGGCCAAGCCATGACCCGGCCCCGCGACGTAATCATCATCGGTGGCGGCCACAATGGGCTGGTGACCGCGTTCTATCTGGCCAAGGCCGGATTCAATCCGCTGGTTCTGGAACGCCGCGCACAAGCAGGCGGCGCGGCAATCACGGAAGAGTTCCATCCCGGCTTCCGCTGTTCCACCCTTTCCCATTCGGCTGGTCCGCTGCTGCCTGAAGTCGTCCGTGACATGCAGCTTGAACGCCACGGCCTCAAGCTGATCACGCAGGATTTCGCCGTCACCGCTCTTTCGCCTGACGGCCGCGCGCTGGTCCTCTATAACGACGCCAAACGCGCCGCGCAGGAGATCGGCAGGTTTTCAACAAAAGATGCCGAGCAGTATCCCGTCTTGCAGGAATCGCTGCAGAAAATCGGGCGCGTGATCGGCGAAGCCCTGAGGCTCACGCCGCCCAATATTGACGATCCCAGCCGAGGCGACCTGTGGGCCATGCTGCAAACCGGCCGCAGCCTGCGCAAACTGGGCAAAAAAGATATGTACCGGCTCCTGCGCTGGGGGCCGATGGCCGTAGCAGATCTGGTGGCGGAATTCTTTGAGACCGAGCTGCTGCGCGCCACCATCGCCGCGCGAGGAATATTCGGCGCCGCTCTCGGCCCATGGTCGGCCGGCAGCAGCCTGGTTCTACTCATCCGTGCCGCCGGCGATTCGCACCCCGCAGGCTCGGCCAGTTTTGCCGTGGGCGGCATGGGCGCCGTCACCCAGGCCATGGCCGCCGCCGCCAAAGCCGCGGGAGCAGAGGTTCGCACCAGCGCCGAGGTAAAAGAGGTCCGGATCAAAGATGGCGTGGCCTCGGGCGTGGTCCTTTCCGGCGGCGAAGAGATCAGCGCCAGGGTCGTAATCTCCAACACCGATCCTCGTCGCACGCTGCTCAAACTGGTGGATCCCACTCACCTCACCCCCGACTTCGTCCTCAAGCTGCAGAATTACCGGATGCCCGGCGTCGTGGCCAAGGTGAACCTCGCTCTGTCTGCCCTGCCCAGATTCACCGCCTTGAACGGCAATGAAGACGCTCTGCGCGGACGCATTCATATCGGCCCGGAGATTGATTACCTGGAACGCGCCTTCGACGAATCCAAGTACGGCAGCTTTTCGCAGCATCCGTATCTTGAATTCGCCATGCCGTCGTTGACCGATCCATCGCTGGCCCCGCAAGGCAGGCACGTCATGTCCGTTTACATGCAGTACGCGCCTTTCAAATTGAAGGGCTCCGATTGGGCCAGCCAGCGTGACGCTCTGGGCAACACCGTGGTAAAGACGCTGAGCGAGTATGCTCCCGGGCTGGCAGAACTGGTCGAGAACGGCCAGATCATCACCCCCCAAGACCTCGAAGACACCTTCGGCCTCACCGGCGGTCACATCTTCCACGGCGAACTCGCGCTCGACCAGTTCTTCACCATGCGTCCCCTGCTCGACTGGGCGCGCTATCGCACTCCCATCCAGAACCTGTATCTGTGCGGCTCGGGAACACATCCCGGCGCCGGCTTGACAGGGGGCTCGGGGATGAACGCCGCGCGGGAGATTTTGAAAGAGCTGCGAAAATAGCGCCCATCTTCTCCGCTGAGACAATCCCCCCAGTTGAATTGCCGGAGTTGCCAAAATCGCCGGAAACAGCAAAATTGCTAAAATTCTGTCAGTGGTTTGCAGTCCCGGCAATTACCCGATTTTTGGCTATTTGTTGCCCGATCTCCAGATCGCCCGAACCGCGTGAGGTTTTCATGTCCGCGCCCTATTCCAATACCCGCCCCGAAGTCGCCATCACTGAAGCCACAACGCTTCCTCAGCGCTATTACACTGATCCCGAGTGGTTCCAGCGCGAGATGGAAGCCATCCACTTTGACATGTGGCTTTGCGCCGGACGCACGGCCCAGATTCCGCATGCCGGCGACTACTTTGTGCGCTGCGCCGGCAACGCCAGCGTGATCATCACGCGCGACGAACAGGGCCGCATCCGGGCGTTTCATAACGTGTGCCGCCATCGCGGAACGCTGCTGTGCAAGGAAGGCGAAGGCAGGTTCAGCGGCCGCATTCAGTGCCAGTACCACGCCTGGACTTATAAGCTCGACGGCGCCTTGGCCAATGCTCCCCACATGGAAAAGGTTGAGGGCTTCCGCGAGGCTGACTATCCTTTGAACGCAGTCGCCGCCGAGGTCTGGGACGGCCACATCTTCATCAACCTCTCGGCACGTCCGATTCCCTTCGCCCAGCATCTGGCCGGGCTGGATAACAAGTTCCGTCCCTGGCGCATGGAAGAACTCCAGATGGTCGAGCGGCGCGTTTACCGCCTGAAAGCCAACTGGAAGCTGATTATCCAGAACTATTCGGAGTGTCTGCACTGCCCCATCGTGCATCCGCTCCTGCAGAAGCACTCGCATTACATGAGCGGCGAGAACGAACCGCCGCAGCCGACTTATCTCGGCGGGCGCATGGACCTGCGCGAAGGGGTGCAGAGCCTGACCATGGACGGCACCACCAATCGCTGCAATCTGCCGGGCCTCAGCGCGGACGACCAGCGGCGCGTCTATTACTACTGCGTCCTGCCCAACTTCCTGCTCAATCTGCACCCCGACTACATGCTGACCTTCACCCTGTGGCCGCGCGCCGTGGACCAGACCGAGATCATCTGCGAGTGGCACTTCCATCCCGACCAAATCAAGAGGCCGGGTTTCAATCCGCAGGACGCCATCGAATTCTGGGACATCACCAACAAGCAGGACTGGGAACTCTCAGACATGGCGCAGCAGGGAATCAGCTCGAAGGGTTATCAGCCGGGCCCGTATTCGAACCGCGAAGAGCTGCTCTTTGCGCTGGATCAGTGGGTGCTGGGAAGAGTAGAAAAGGCGATTGCCGGGTAGCCGGGTTGGTTGACCGTGACAGCCCGCCATCGGACAAGGCTCTCACCATGTCCCGTATGGTTGTTCACCCACTCCTGGTTCGCGCCTTTAATGCAGCCTGACGCAGTTCCCGGCTAGAACTTCGCCAATCCCTCCATCGCCTTGTACAGATCATCTGCCTGGGGCAGAATCACGTCCTCCAGGATCGGCTGATAGGCGACGAACGTGTCCGTGGCGGCCACGCGCTTCACCGGCGCATCCAGGTCTTCAAACAGCTCGTCGGCGATGCGCGCAGCGATCTCCGCGCCATAACCCCAGCTCATGGTGTCCTCATGCGCGACGATCACGCGACTGGTCTTGCGTACGGAAGCCGCAATGGCTTCCCAGTCATAGGGGCTCAGCGTGCGCAGATCAATCAGCTCCACGCTCACGCCCTGCTCGCGCTCGATCTTCTGCGCCGCCTGTAATGCGCGCGGAACCAGCGCGCCGTAGGTGATGACCGTGAGGTCCTTCCCTTCCTTCACCGTCCTGGCCTTCCCGAAGGGAATCATGTAATCCGGACCGGGATAGGGCGAGCGGCCAAAGGTTTCGCGGTAGAGCCGCTTGTGCTCCAGGAAAAGCACCGGATCGTCGCAGCGGATGGCCGTACGCAGCAGGCCATTGGCGTCCAGGGCGTTCGAGGGGAAGCAGACGCGCAGTCCGGGGATGTGGGTAAAGATGCTTTCGCCGCACTGCGAGTGATAAATGGCGCCGCCGGTGAGATAACCGCCAATGGCCACGCGAATCACTGCCGGAGACGAAAAATTGCCGTTCGACCGCCAGCGGATCAGCGGCAGCTCGTTGCGCAACTGCTGCATGGCAGGCCAGATGTAGTCAAAGAACTGGATCTCTACGACCGGCTTCAGCCCGCGCGTGCCCATCCCCACGGCGCGGCCCACAATGTTGGCTTCCGCCAGAGGCGAGTTGAATACGCGGTCGCTGCCGTACTCCAGTTGCAGGCCGGCGGTCAGCTTGAACACGCCGCCCTTGCCCTTGATCTGCTTCTGTTTGAGATATTCTTCGCGGCTGCAATCGGCCACATCTTCGCCAAAGACCACGACGCGCTCATCGCGCCGCATCTCGTCCTTCATGCAGGCATTGATCAGGTCGGCCATGGTCTTGTCACCGCCTTCAAACTTCGGCTCGGACGCCATGGTGCCAGGATCGAGATCTTCCGAATAGACGTGCCGGTAAATTGAATCGGTGGCGGGAAACGCCGCATGCTCGGCGCGCTCCGAGGCCGACTGGATCTCCTCATCCACCGCTTTCTCGAGCTTGTTGACGCCGGCTTCATCCAAAATGTTCTCGCGCACCAGGAAGAGCTGCATGCGGGTGATGGGATCACGCTTGGCGTCCTTTTCGCGCTCCGACTCAGGCCGGTAAAGCCGCTCGTCGTCCGATAGCGAATGCGAGTACGGACGGATCACGTGCCCGTGCACCAACGCCGGGCCTTTGCCGGACCGGATATAATCCACGGCGCGCTTGCAGGCGGCGTATGTGACGACAGGGTCTGTGCCATCGCACTCTTCCACCAGCAGGTTGGGGAAGTTCCGCATGAGATGCGAGATGTTGCCGCCCGCGGTCTGCACTTCGATGGGAACCGAGATGGCGTAGCCGTTGTCTTCAACCACGAACAGCACCGGCAGCTTCTCGTTGCACGCCGTGTTCATGGCTTCCCAGAACTCGCCTTCGCTGGTGGTGCCGTCGCCCGCCGAGCAATACACCACCTCGTCACCGTGGAAAATCACATCCTTGAACTGGCGATAGTCGCCCGTATGCTTCTGCGCGGCATCAGGAAATTTGCTGAAGTAGCGCCCCGCCTCGGCGCAGCCCACCGCCTGAAGGAACTGCGTCCCCGTAGGCGAGGACTGGGTAACGATGTTCAGCTTCTTGTGCCCCCAGTGGGAGGGCATCTGGCGTCCGCCGGAATTGGGATCGTCGGCCGCGCCCACGGCTTCCGCCAGTTGCTCATAGGGAGTCATGCCCAGAGCCAGGCACAGGGCGCGATCACGGTAGTAGGGATAGAACCAGTCATATCCCGGCTTCAAGGCCAGGGCACAGGCCACGTTGAGCGCCTCATGCCCGGCGCCCGAGATCTGGAAGAAGATTTTCTGCTGCCGCTTGAGCAGGATTTCGCGGTCATCCAGCCGGCGCGAGAGGTACATCAACCGGTAGATCTCCACCAGTTGCTGGCGTGTGAGGCCTTCGTAAGTTTTTTCTGTTGTTACGGGTCTTTCTTCTACCGCAGCGGCGTTCTTCTTCGACTCAGCCTTGGTGACTGCCATGGGTCTCCTCATTTGATCCGGACGGGACGGAAATTCGGGGGCTGCTTGGAAGTACCTTCCATTTTAAATCCTCCGGCGCGGGAGCGATATACTGAAAGTGGATGATTCGAAAAAACCGCGCTATTCCGGCCCACGAGATCAAGCTCCTCATTTTTGACCTGGACGGCACACTGGTTGATTCACGCATTGACCTGGCAAACTCGGTCAATGCCATGCTGCGGCATTATCGCAAGCCGGAGCTGCCCAATGACGTCATCGGCAGCTACATCGGGAACGGCGCCCCCATGCTGGTGCGGCGTTCACTGGGCGACCCTGACGATGAAAGCTTTGTCCAGGAAGCCCTGCTCTTCTTCATGGCTTACTACCGCGAACACAAGCTAGACACCACATACGTCTATGACGGTATTTTCGAATCGCTGGATGCCATTCGAGCCAGCCGCAACGGCCTGGGCGATCTGAAGATGGCTGTCCTCAGCAACAAGCCGGTCGGTCCTTCGCGCGGCATTGTGGAAGACCTGGGCCTGGGCAAGTACTTCTTTCAGGTCTATGGCGGCAACAGCTTTCACACCAAAAAGCCCGACCCGGCGGGCGTGCACGCCCTGCTTTCCGAGGCCGAGGCGCGCGTGGAAGAAACGGTCATCGTCGGCGATTCTGATGTGGACATCATCACCGCGCGCAATGCCGGAATCTATTCCCTCGGCGTGACCTACGGTTTGGCGCCGCACACCCTGGAAGACGTGACCGCTGACGTGCTGGTGGACCATCCCCGGGAACTGGCGGAAGTGCTGGGAACGCGCGAGCAGGCCCGCCTGAAATTTCGCGAGTAACGCTTTCACGCCGCTTCCCGCCGCGCGATTTAATCTCCCGGGTGAACTGAGATTGATCAGACCGCCTTCATTTGCCGTCGAACGCGGGTTCATGTCACGATAAAGAGATTTGCACGAGCCAAAATTCCATCTGTCGAGGGGGCCCGAACAGACCCGGTTTTTCTCCGTGTTTCCGCGCCTCCGTGGTGGGTTTTGCTTGTAAGGGAGCGAATGGATTTTCGTATTACATCCGACTACAAGCCCAAGGGCGACCAGGGCCAGGCCATTGAAGAGCTGACCCGCGGCGTGTACGCGGGCGAAAAGCACCAGGTGCTCTTGGGAGTGACCGGTTCCGGCAAAACCTACACCATGGCCAAGGTGATTGAGCAGCTCAACCGCCCGGCCATTGTGCTGGCGCACAACAAGACCCTGGCGGCGCAGCTGTACCACGAGTTCAAACAGTTCTTCCCCAACAACGCGGTCGAGTATTTCGTTTCTTATTACGACTACTACCAGCCGGAAGCCTATATTCCCGCCGGCGACGTTTACATCGAAAAAGAAGCCACCATCAATGACGAACTCGACAAGCTGCGGCTTTCCGCCACGCGGTCGCTGTTCGAGCGGCGCGACTGCGTGATCGTCGCTTCGGTAAGTTGCATCTACGGCCTGGGATCGCCGGAAGCCTATTACGGCATGCTGCTGTTCCTGGAAAAAGGCCAGAAGATTTCACGGCGCGACATTCTGAGCAAGCTGGTCGAAATCCTCTATGAGCGCAATGACGTGGACTTCAAGCGCGGCACCTTCCGCGTGCGCGGCGACATCATCGAGGTGTTCCCCACGTATGAAGACAACGCCTACCGCATTGAGCTGTTCGGCGACGAGGTGGATTCGCTCAGCCAGATTGATCCTCTGTTTGGCACCGTAAAGCAGAAGTACGCACGGCTGCCGATCTATCCCAAGAGCCACTATGTCATGTCCCAGGACACCAAGAACCATGCCATTGAGACCATTCTGGAAGAGCTGGCGTGGTGGGAGAAAGAGCTGGAAAAAGAGGGCCGCCTGGTGGAGTCACAGCGCATTCACCAGCGCACCCGCTTTGACCTGGAAATGATGAAGTCGGTGGGCTACTGCCACGGCATTGAGAACTACTCGCGGCATTTCTCCGGCCGCCAGCCCGGCGAGCCTCCCCCGACGCTCCTGGACTATGTCCCGCGCGACTTCATGATGTTCATTGACGAGTCGCACCAGACCGTGCCGCAGCTCCATGCCATGTGGCATGGCGACCGTTCACGCAAGGAAAACCTGATCCATTACGGCTTCCGCCTGCCGTCGGCGCTGGACAACCGTCCGCTGAAATTTGAGGAGTTTGAAGAACGCGTGAACCAGGTCATCTACGTTTCCGCCACGCCGGGGCCGTATGAGCTCACCAAGTCAGCCGGCGTCGTGGTGGAGCAGATTATCCGGCCCACCGGACTGGTGGATCCGGAGGTCGAAATTCGTCCGGTAAAGGGGCAGATTGACGACCTGCTGCATGAGATCCGCGACCGCGTGAAGAAGGGCGAGCGCGTCCTGGTCACCACGCTCACCAAGCGGATGGCCGAAGACCTGGCCGAGTACTACGCCGAGGTCGGCGTGCGCTGCCGCTACATGCACTCGGAGATTGAGACCCTGGAACGAATCAAGCTGCTGCGCGACCTGCGCAAAGGCGAATATGACGTGCTGATCGGCATCAACCTGCTGCGCGAAGGCCTGGACCTGCCTGAGGTCTCGCTGGTCGCCGTGCTGGACGCCGACAAGGAAGGATTTCTGCGCTCCAGCGGGTCCCTGATCCAGACCATTGGCCGCTGTGCGCGCAACGTGCACGGCCGCGCCATCCTCTATGCCGACCGCAAAACGGATTCCATGCAGCGGGCCATGGATGAGACCGACCGCCGCCGCGCCATCCAGCAGGCCTACAACGAAGAGCACGGCATCATCCCGGAGACCATCATCCGCCCGGTCGCCATGTCGCTGGCGGGAATTGCCGAGTCCGATTACGTGGACCTGACCCAGGAAGCCGAAGGCATTCCCGAATTCAAAACACAGGACGAGCTGGATGCCTACGTCGCAAACCTGGAAAGCGACATGCGCGAGGCGGCCAAGAAGTTCGAGTTCGAAAAAGCCGCCAGGCTGCGCGACGCCG
>DATIWA010000598.1:0-1525 GCA_035465515.1 Candidatus Limnocylindrales bacterium
GAGATGCTCCTTGTAGTAGCCAAGCGCGTAAGGCATCACGGAGGCGCGCGGCAGATTGATCTTGGGATAGGAATGAAACAACATCATCAGCCTGCCCGGCTCGGAAACAGGCAGCGGGCGCAGCATTACGGCATTCACCACGCTGAAAATTACGGCATTGGCGCCGATGCCCAGCGCCAGCGTGACCACGGCAACCGCCGTAAACGCGGGTGACTTGCGCAGCATGCGCAATGCGTAACGGACATCTTGAATAAGTGTGCTCATAGTTTTGCGCCCTGTGTGAACGCACGCAACCTGCCGAACTCGATATGCAGCAAGTCTATTGCTTTCAGCAGAATACATGACATCGTGTGATGTCGCAGTGTCCGCTACTGAAATCAACTGTGCGAAAGCGAACAGGTAAAGAGCGTGACTGGGCGCGGGCCCATCATGAAAGTGATTGCCCCGGAGGCCGGCCTTCCTGTGAAATAAAGTGCTTTCCAATTCCAACCGGCAAGAGACGACTTTGGCATACCTTCAATTTCTGGGCGCGGCAGGGACGGTTACCGGTTCCAAACATCTGATCAACACTTCGGAAGACGGCGCAGGCAAGCAGGGCCTGCAGGTGCTGGTTGACTGCGGCATGTTCCAGGGGCAAAAAGAGTGGCGGCTGAAAAACTGGACCGATATCCCGGTGCCTGCCCGGGAAATTGACGCCGTCATTCTGACGCATGCTCACCTGGACCACTGCGGCTGGATCCCGCGGCTGGTCAAAGAAGGTTTTAATGGGACCATTTATGCCACACCGCCCACGATTGACCTGTGCGGGGTCATTCTGCCGGATTCCGGTCACCTTCAGGAAGAGGAAGCACGATTCCACAATCAGAAAGGCACGTCCAAGCACATTCCTGCTCTTCCGCTATACACGCGGGAAGAGGCCGAAGAGAGTCTCGGGCGGTTTCATCCGGTTGAGTTCGGCGAAATCAGGCAGCTTAGTCCCGAGCTGTCATTCCGCTTCGTCCGCGCGGGACACATACTTGGCTCGTCCATGGCCGAAGTCGTTCTGCGGCAGAACGGCGCCGCGTGCAAGATTCTCTTCACCGGCGATATCGGACGCGTTCCGGCAAAGCAGCAGGCGCCAGGAAAAGTAGTTCATGCCGGGCCTGAGCCGGATGAAGACCCGCAGCTCCTGGTAATGGAGTCAACGTACGGGAACCGCGTCCACCCCGGCGATGATGTGCGGCCGGAGCTGGCCCGGCTGGTAACCGATACCGTGCGCCGCGGAGGCTCCGTGGTGGTGCCGGCCTTCGCCGTGGAACGCACCCAGAAATTCCTTTTCATGCTGAAAGAACTCATGGAAGACGGCGCCATCCCGCGGACGCCGGTCTTTGTGGACAGCCCCATGGGCATCAAGGCCGTGGAAATCTGCATGAAGTAAACCAGCGAGTTCAATGAAGAGGCGCGCCGGCTGATTGGGAAATTCGGGTCGCCGCTGGAGTGGCAGGGATTTACTTTTGCCGCGAAGCAGGAAGAGTCCAGGAGGACC
>DATIWA010000599.1:0-5329 GCA_035465515.1 Candidatus Limnocylindrales bacterium
GAGAATGCGGTGATGCTGAACCTCTACAGGGTGACGCAGAGCCTGTTGAGCGGGAGGATCACGGAGAAGATGGCCGGGCTGATGCTGTGGAGCGTGGCCATTGCAGCGCCGTGCGTGAAGCGGGTGAAGAAGAACGTTTTAGCGCAAAGGACACAAAGGACGCGGAGGAAAGGCAAGGGCTCGCCGCAGACGAACGCTGATGGGAAAAGCAAACCCAAAACCTTTGAGACACGGAGGAACGGAGTAAGCGGAGGAAGTAATGGTCACCCCGGGGTGACAAGGCGTAAGTCGTTTAGATCAGCGGTGGCTGGGGGTGGGGCCGTACGCCGCACGGGAGGGGGACGGCAACATCAAATTGCGGGTACGACAAAAATTGCGGGTACGACAATGAAAAACCGGCGGTCTCTTGAGAATTCCCTGAAATGGCATGATCACGATAGGCATTCCCGGGGGCCCTCCACTTCTCCTCAGTCGCGGGGCGCCCTCGGAGCCAGCCGGGATGACAACGCATTTGGAAATCGGAACCGTAAGCAAACATCGGCGTCTCCGCGCCTCCCTGGTGAATTTCCGGTTAGACCCACAGAAGGTACAGCGGGACGGAGTAAATGCCTTGAAATCCACAGCGTTAGACAGGGATGCACAGGAGCAGCAGGGAAAGCGGCAACTATAATGAATGCAATGGCAGACACAAAAGTTACCGGGAAGAAAGCTTCAGTTCAGGGGCTAAAGCCCAAATCAATAAAACGCGCTTACGGCACGGCTGAAGCCGTGCCCTGTTACGAATCGGTTGTGGACAGAGCGCCGGAGGGTGAAAACTGAGCGCCATGTCTGAATTCGTTCACTTGCACTTACATACCGACTACTCACTGCTGGACGGCGCGTGCGGCGTTGACGGGCTGGTCAAGCGGGTGGCCGATATCGGCCAGAAGGCTGTGGCCATGACCGACCACGGCAACATCTACGGCACGGTGGAGTTTGTTACGGCGGCGGAGAAGGCCGGGGTGAAGCCGATTGTGGGGTGCGAGCTGTATGTCTGCAAGAAGGACGATCACAGAATCGAGCGCACGCCGCCGGATGGCGACACCTACAACCATCTGCTGGTGCTGGCGGAGAACGAAGAGGGCTACCGGAACCTGATCAAGATCACGTCGGAAGCCAGCCTGCACGGGTTCTACTACAAGCCGCGCATCAGCAAGAGATTTCTGGCCGAGCACGCCAAGGGGCTCATCGGGCTGAGCGGCTGCCTGGCAGGCGAGGTGTGCGAGAACTTTCTGGAAGGGAAGTATGACGCGGGAAAGAAGGCGGCGGAGCAGTATCGCGAGATCTTCGGCAAAGACAACTTCTTTATCGAGATACAGGACCAGGGACTGAAGGAAGAGCACAGGATCCATCCTGACCTGTTTCGGCTGGAAAAAGAGCTGGGCATTCCCATGGTGGCGACCAATGACAGCCACTATCTCTGCGAAGACGACGCGCACGCGCAGGACGTGCTGGTGTGCGTGCAGACGGGCAAGTCCATCCATGAAACCAACCGGCTGAAGTTTGAGACCGACCAGTTCTTTGTGAAGTCGGCGGACGAGATGGCGCGGGTGTTCAACGGCAGGGAAGACGTGCTGAAGCGCACGCTGGAGATCGCCGAGCGTTGCAATTTCAAGCTGAACAAGGTCAAGAACCCGTTTCCGGAATTCACGGTCCCTGACGGTTACACGCTGGACAGCTACTTTGAGCACGTGGCGCGGGAAGGGTTTGCGCGGCGCTGGGCGATGCTGTCCGGGCCGGCTGACGCAGGAAGGCTGAAGAAGAGCAGGGCCGACTACGAGCAGCGGCTGGCGCGCGAGATTGCCATCATCCAGCAGATGAAGTTTTCCGGATACTTCCTGATCGTGTGGGACTTCATCCGGTACGCGAAGGAGAATTCAATTCCGGTGGGGCCGGGGCGCGGATCGGCGGCGGGCGCGCTGGTGGCCTATGCCATGGGGATCACGGACATTGATCCGCTGCAGAACGAGCTGCTGTTTGAGCGCTTCCTGAACCCGGAGCGCGTGTCCATGCCGGATATTGACATTGATTTCTGCATGAACCGGCGCGGCGAAGTGATTGATTACGTGACGCAGAAGTACGGGCGGCAAAACGTGGCGCAGATCATCACGTTCGGCACCATGGCGGCCAAGGCGGCGATCAAGGACGTGGGCCGGGCGATGGACATTCCGTACACGGACGTGGACCGCATCGCCAAGATGGTGCCCAACACGCTGAACATCACGATCAAGCAGGCGCTGGAGGATTCACCTCCGCTGCAGCAGGCCTATGACAATGAGACCCAGGTCAAAGAGCTGATTGATACGGCGCTGAAGCTGGAAGGGCTGGTGCGCAACTCGGGGGTACACGCGGCGGGCGTGGTGATTTCTCCCAAGCCGCTGACCGAACTGGTGCCGCTGCACAAGACCAAGAACGACGAAATCGTGACCGCCTATGACATGAAGGCGGTGGAGAAGATGGGCCTGCTGAAGATGGACTTTCTGGGGCTCACCACGCTGACGATCGTGGACGACGCGCTGAAGCTGATTGCGCAGCGGGGCGAGCCGCTGGACATGCAGAAGGTCCCGCTGGACGACACGGAGACCTATGAGAAGGTCTTCCATACAGGGTTGACGTCAGGGATATTCCAGTTTGAATCGGGCGGCATGACGGACGTGCTGCGCCGCTACAAGCCGAGCACGGTGGAGGACCTGACGGCTTTGAACGCGCTGTACCGTCCGGGGCCGATCCAGGGCGGCATGATTGACGACTTCATCGAGCGCAAGTGGGGCCGGCGCAAGGTGGAGTACGAGCTGCCGGAACTGGAGCCGATCCTGAAAGAGACGCTGGGGGTGATCGTCTACCAGGAGCAGGTGATGCAGATTGCCAACGCGCTGGCGGGCTACTCGCTGGGCGAAGCCGACCTGCTGCGCCGGGCGATGGGCAAGAAGATTGCGGAAGAGATGGCCAAGCAGCGCGAGCGGTTTGTGCAGGGCGCGCTGGAAAAGAAGCTGCCGCAGAAGAAGGTCGAGAAGATCTTTGACCTGATGGAGCAGTTTGCGGGGTACGGCTTTAACAAGTCGCACTCGGCGGCGTATGCGCTGCTGGCGTATCACACGGCGTATCTCAAGACGCATTATCCGGTGGAGTTCATGGCGGCGCTGCTGACGTCGCAGACGGGGAACACGGACAACGTGGTGAAGTACATCGGCGAGTGCCGGGAGATGGGCATTCCGGTGGAACCGCCGAACATCAACGTGAGCGACGCCTACTTTACACCGCATGACAATGCGATCCGCTTTGGACTGGCGGCGGTGAAGAACGTGGGCCGCAACGCGATTGAGTCCATTGTGGCGGCGCGCAAGGAGCTGGGGAAATTCAAATCCATCTTTGAGTTCTGCGAGAAGGTGGACCTGCGGCTGCTGAACCGGAGGGTGATGGAGTCGCTGATCAAGGCCGGGGCGATGGATGATTTCGGCAATCGGGCACAGCTGATGGCGGTGCTGGACAAGGCGATGGAGAGGGCGCAGAAGTCGCAACGCGACGCGGAAATGGGCCAGCATGGATTGTTCGGCGTTTTCGCCGATGAACAGGCCAATGGCGACGCGGAGAAGCTGCCCAGCGTCCCCGAGTGGGACGAGCACCAGCGCCTGAGCAGCGAAAAGGAAGTGCTGGGCTTCTTCATTACCGGGCATCCGCTGGAAAAATACCGGGAGAAGCTGGAGGACTTCCACGCGCTTACGGCGGAAGCCATCGGCGAGATGACCAGCGGAACGGGCCGCGATGAGATCACCACGGCGGGCGTGATCAGCGGGGTGCGGGTGATGAAGTCGCGCAAGGGCGACCTCTATGCCAACGCGGTGCTGGAAGACATGACGGGCACGGTGGAGGCCATTGTCTTTCCCGAGGCGTACAAGAGGCTGCAAAACATTTTGAAGCAGGAGATTCCGATGCTGGTGCGGGCCAGCGTGCGGGTGGAAGAGGGATCGAACCCGAAGATCGCCATCAGCCAGTTGACGCCGCTGGACGAAGCCAGGCCGAAGCTGCCGAAGTCAATCCGCATCCGGCTTGGGCTGGATGCGGCGACGCCGGGGACGGTTGATGCGCTGCACAGTATCTGCAAGGAGAGGCGCGGGGAAGCGAAGGTGTTGTTTGATTTGGAACGCCCCGGGGACTTCATGGTGGTGATGGAGGCGGACGGATATAATGTTTGTCCTGACCGCTCGTTTATCGCGCGCGTGGAAGAGTTGTGCGGGAAGGGAGCGGTGAGGATTGTGGATTAGCTGCCAGCTTTCAGACGGGATGTATTCTGCGGGCAAGCCTCCGCGAATCAGCCCAAAACGGAGTTCACGCAAATTGCATTTGGCAGAGCTGAAGCCGTGAACTTCGAACCTTTTCGGCGCGAGCGAACTCGCGCCCTGACATTTGTTTTTCCCGTCGAAACTATTCCCAGGATGAAATCTGCTAGAGGCTAGCAGGCAGGAGCTAAGTTTGGATCCAGCGGTTAAAGCACAGCGCCAGTTAGAGACGATTGAATCGCAGATGTCCGAGCTCGAGTCCAAGGCCCAGGCGGACAAGGATTCCCAGCTTAAGCTGAAACACCTTCAGCACCAGATCAGCTTTCTGCGCGAGCAGATCCGCCAGCACATCAACGCATGGCAAAAGACCGAACTGGCGCGACATTCGCAGCGGCCTTTCACGCTGGATTACGTGGAGCGCCTGTTCAGCGACTGGAGCGAACTGCACGGGGACCGTAGCTTCGGGGACGATCCGGCCATCATGTGCGGAATGGCGCGCTACCACGGCGATGAGGTGCTGGTGGTCGGGCACCAGAAGGGCCGTGATACCAAGCAGCGCGTGCACCGCAACTTCGGGCAGGCGAATCCCGAGGGCTACCGGAAGGCGCTGCGCTGCATGAAGATGGCGGAGAAATTCGGCCGTCCGATTTTTACGTTCGTGGACACCCCTGGCGCGTATCCCGGGCTGGGAGCGGAGGAGCGCGGACAGGCGGAGGCCATTGCGCGCAACCTGCGGGAGATGGCGCGCATAGAAGTGCCGATTATCACCACGATTACAGGCGAAGGCGGCAGCGGAGGAGCGCTGGCGCTGGCGGTGTCGGACCGGGTGTTCATGATGGAGAACACGGTGTATTCGGTCATTTCGCCCGAGGGATGCGCTTCGATCATGTGGCGCGACGCTTCGAAGAAAGAGGTTGCGGCGCAGGCGCTGCGGATTACAGCTCCGGACCTCAAGGAGATGAAGATCATAGACGAGATTGTTCCCGAACCCGATGGCGGCGCCCATTTGGACC
>DATIWA010000600.1:0-5973 GCA_035465515.1 Candidatus Limnocylindrales bacterium
CATGAAAGAATTTCTCAGGTTGTCGGTAAACGTGTAGTAGAGGAGCACGGCTGCGGCCGCGATGAAGAGCGCCGGCATCACCGGATAGCCCCAGGCGCGATAGGGCCGCGGAACATCGGGTTCACGCACGCGAAAGACAAAGATGGTGCTGGCCGCGATCATGTAAAAGAGCCATTCGGCAAAGATGGCCAGCGAGAAGAGGTCCTTGAAGGCCCCGCCGACCAGCAGCAACAAAATCGCCATGATGGCCTGTACCACAATGGCCAGCGAAGGCGTGTGAAAGCGGGGATGAACTTCCGCCAGCGCCTTGAAGAAATATCCGTCGCGGGCCACGGCGAAAGGGATGCGGCCGCCGCTCATGATGGTCCCGTTCAGGGTGACAAGCATGGAAAGGGCCATGCCCGCTGAAACCAGCAGAGCGCCCGCGTGGCCGATGGCGATCTGCGTGGCTGCCGAACCCGGCACCGGCGCGGCTGCCACGGCGGCGGCAGGCATCACGTATTGCACCGCGCCGTTAGTGCCGATGTAGAGCACCGCCACCAGGGCCACGCCCGCGATCAGCGCGATTGGAATACTGCGCCCGGGATCGCGGATCTCGCCGCCCACCATGTTGAGATCGTTCCATCCATCGTAAGCCCACAGCGCCGCCACCAGCGCCGCCATGAAGCCTGCCATGCCGCCTTTCGCTCCCAGGAATGTGGTGCCGAAGTTGCCCCACGTTCCGGTGGTGGCACTGAATCCCGCGGCAATAATCACCGCGATCATCAGGACTTTCAGCGCCGTGAACACAAGCTGGAAGTTGCCCGCTTTGCGCACGCCCACGTAGTTCAAGGCGGAAATCAGCACCGTGGCCGCGATGGCCAGCAGATGGCCCCAGGTCACTTCCAGACTGTGTCCGGAAGCAACAATGGGCCGGGGAAGAAAGCTGAAGACGGAAAAATTGCCCAGCACCCGGACCAGGCCGATAGTAACCGACGCGATGGATGCGGGCTTGGCAATCAGAAACCAGGTCCAGGCGTAAAGGAAGGCGGGCAGCGGGCCGTAAGCATCGCGGACATAGACATATTCCCCGCCGGCATACGGCCGGACAGAGCCAAGTTCCGCATATGTGAGCGCGCCGAAAAACGAGAGCAGTCCGCCCACGATCCATGCGAGATAGACAAGCCGGGCCGATCCCACGGCCTGCATCATCTCCGCCGGGACCAGGAAGATTCCGCTGCCGATGATCGTCCCGGCCACAATGGCGGTAGCGTGCCAGACGTTCAGTTCGCGCACCAGTTCGCCGGTTTTTCTCGTGGTTTCAGCGGCCTGCATCGGTTTCCATGTGCTTTGTGACATTTTCCTCTTCGCGATCACGCACCAGCAAACTGGCCAGGTATCCCACGGCGAAGGTCGCCAGCGATCCCAGGGTGACGTACCAGGTCCAGGGAATCCTGGTCCATTTCCATATATAAGCGTTCAGCGCCAGTCCGCAGAGCATACCAGCAATTGCGCCGCCTTGTCGGGCGCGTTTGGTCAGGAGGCCGAGAAGGAAAACCCCGAGCAGGCCTCCATAGGCCACCGAGGCAATGCTCAACCCAAGCTCAAGCACCTTGCCCCGGCCGCGTGAGGCCATCGCCAGGGCAAAGAGCACCACGCCCCAGACGATGGTGGCGCCGCGGGAGAGCGCCAGGCGGGTGCGGTCCGTGGTCTGCGGCCGGTGGCGCAGGTAGAAATCAATCATCGTGGTGGAAGAGAGGGAGTTCAGCGCGGCACTCAAGTTGGACATGGCGGCGGCGAGAATGGCCGCAATCAGCAGACCGGAGATGCCGTGCGGCATGTGCTCCACGATGAACGTGGGGAAGACATTGTCGGTTCGCGCAAAGGGAAGCGAAGGGGGAAACATGCGGTAGAAGACCCACAGTCCGGCCCCGACGAGGAGGAACAGCGTGAACTGGGCCAGCACCACCACGCCGCTGGAGAGCAGTGCGGCTTTTGATTCGCGCTCGCTGCGCGCCGCCAGCAGGCGCTGCACCAGAAGCTGGTCAGTCCCGTGCGTGGCGGTGGTGAGGAACATGCCGCCGATCAATCCCGCCCAGAAGGTGTAGGTCTTGAAGAAATTCAGCGAGAAATCCAGGACCTGGAGCTTGCCGGCAGCGCTGGTGGCGGCATGGATGGCCGGCCAGCCACCGGGGACGAGATGAATGAGGGTAAAAAAGCCGACGATGGTTCCCCCCACGTAGATGGCCAGCTGGACCACGTCAGTCCAGATCACTGCCGCCATGCCTCCTTCAAAGGTGTAAATGAGCGTCAGGGCCATGACGATGGCCACAGAAGCGATTTCGCTGGTGCCCAGGGCGATGCCCACCACAATGGCCACCGCCCAGACGCGGACGCCTTCGGCGGCGGCGCGGGTCACCAGAAAAACGCCGGCGGTAATACGGTGCAGGACCTGGCCGAAGCGGCGGTCGATCAACTGGTAGGCAGTGAACATCTCGCCGCGGAAATACTGCGGGATAAAGATCAGGCAGATGACCACCCGGCCCAGCAGGTAGCCGAAAACCACCTGGAGGAAGCCGAAATTCCCTGCGTAAGCGATGCCCGGCGTGCCGATCACGGTAAGGGTGCTGGTTTCCGCCGCGACAATGGACAGGGCTATGGCCCACCAGGGAATGCTGCGGTCGGCCAGAAAATAGTCGCGCAATGACCTTTGGGACTTGCGGAACCTCAGACCAAAGAACGTGATGCCGGCAAGATAAACGGCGATAATGGCGACATCAATGAAGTGGAGTCTCACGGGCTCGAGACATTATTGGGTAAAAAACCTGCAAAGCGAAAACAAATTTTGTGGGAAGATGAATTCATCCCCCTATGGCACTGTATCTGGGCATTGATGCCGGCGGCACCAAGACCGACTGCGCTGTGAGCAACGGCGCGGAACTGCTGGGTCAGGCCAGCGGCGAAACCTGCAAGCTGGCGCGGGTGGGGAAGGAAAAGGCGCGTCACAACCTGCTGGATGTCATCCAGCGCGCCTGTGATTCAGCGCGCGTTCTGCCGCGCGACATTCAGCACGTTTGCATTGGAATGGCCGGGGCCTCGCTGCCGGAGGCCGTGAGCTGGGCGCAGGAGACCATCCGGACCATCATCCCGGACGCCACCATCTATGTCGCTGGCGACCACGTAATTGCCCATCGCGCGGCTTTTGGCACCTCCCATGGAGTCCTGGTGATTTCGGGCACCGGATCCATTGCCTTCGGGCGCAACCAGAGCGGAGAGACCGCCCGCGCCGGCGGATGGGGGCCCAGTGTTTCCGATGAAGGGTCGGCTTTCTGGGTGGGGAAGGAGGCGGTTGCAGCGGCGCTGCACTCCTACGACCGGGGAGAGTCCAACGGGCTGCTGCCGGTCATCGCCCAGAGCTGGAAGATCGCGCCGGAGGAAGTGGTGCGGCTGGCCAATGTGTCCGAGCCGAAATTTGCCGACCTGGCGGCCGCAGTCGCGGCTGAAGCTGAGAAAGGCGAGCCGGCGGCGCGAGATATTACGCAGCGCGCCGGGCAGGCGCTGGCCGAACTTGCCATGGCGGTGATCACGCGATTGTGGCCCCGGGGCGGTGTTGTCCCTGTTGCGCTGGCCGGGGGAGTGCTGCAGGGATCGGCGGTGGCGCGCCTGGCTTTTAAAGAGGCCATGAAAGCCCGGGATCCTGATGCCGCCATCAGCTTTGCCTTTGTGCGCCCGGTACTGGGCGCGCTGGAGATTGCGGCCCAGCGCGGGCGCAGGTGATTTTGCGGCCGGCATATGACTGAACCATCTTCAGCAGCAGCTAAAAAGAAAATCGCCCTGCCGCCGGACGCGCAGCTTGACCTGCTGGTCCATGATCCGGTGCCGGAGGTTCTCATCGCGGTGGCCGCCGATCCGCGGCTCACCGAAGATCTGGCCCTGGCTTTTTTGCAGCGGCGTGACCTGCCTCGCGAAGCCCTGGAAGAAATCGTCCGCAACAGCTCCGTGGCCAGGCTGCGCAAGGTGCGGCTGGCAGTGGTCATGCATCCGCATACGCCCCGCCATGTTTCGGTGCCGACCATCAGGCATCTGTACCCGTTTGAGCTGATGCAAATCGCGCTGCTGCCCGCCGTGGCCGCGGACGTGAAGCGCGCCGCGGAAGAGGTGCTGATCGGGCGGCTGGCAACCATTACTTCCGGTGAGCGCTTTACCCTGGCCAAGCAAAGCTCCGGACGCGTGGCGGCGGCCCTGCTGCTCGACAAAGAAGAACGGACCATGCAGGCCGCCCTGGCCAATCCGCAGATGACTGAGATCTACATTGTGAAGGCCCTGCGGGCGGAAACCGGGACCGAGCTGCTGGCGCCCGCCGTCGCACGCCACCAGAAATGGTCCTATCGCAATGACGTCAAAGCGGCGCTGCTGGGCAACAGGCATACCCCGTTCGCGCGCGTGGTCCAGATTGCCTCCGAATTGCCGCTCAGCGCCCTTAGAGATGCCCTGCATCATGCCCGGCTGGCGCCCAACGTGAAGAGTTACCTGCATTCAGTGCTGGAAAAGAGGAGAGGCGGGTAGTTAAGAAGTACGTCGTGTTGCAGTATTTATTGTCTGGTGTATGGCGCCCGGTTCAAAACCCAATGGCGCAGCCGCGACGCACCACGAGTTGAACTCTAAATCCCGGCTGTTGCGTACCAGGTACGGTGGTCAGCTTCGCGCCTCCTCGCCTCCATAACTGGAGTCCTCGCCCGGCACCACCAGCGCGTCGAGTTCCAGGAACTGGCGTACGACTTCATCCTGGCAGCGCTCCATCTCCTCCATGGTGCCGAAAAAGATGGCCCGGGCTTCGTGAAGAAAAACCACGCGGTCGGCCAGCTTTTTGGCCAGCCGCATATCATGGGTCACAACGATGCTGGTGAGCTTGAGCTGCTGTTTAAGCTTCTGAATCAGGTCGCCCAGCAGGCCGGCCATCAGGGGATCAACCATGGTGGTGGGCTCGTCATAGAGAATGCATTCCGGCTGCGCGGACAAGGCGCGGGCAATGGCCACGCTGCGTTTCATGCCGGTGGAGAGGTCGGAGGGAAGCAGGTCGCGCATGGGCTTTACGCCCACCATGTCCAGCAAGCCATCAACGATCTGGTAGATCTGTTCTTCATCCAGGTCGCGGCGTTCGCGCAGCGGGAAAGCCACGTTTTCACCTACGGTGAGCGAATCAAAAAGGGCGCCCTTCTGGAATACCATGGTGACTTTCTTGCGGATGCGCTCCAGTTGGTCTTCGTCGTAATCGGTGATGTCGTGGAATGCCACGATCACGCGGCCCGAATCGGGCTTGAGAAAGCCCATGATGTGATGCAGCGATACCGACTTTCCAACACCGCTGCGCCCGAGAATGCAGAGCGTCTCGCCGGGGAAGACGTGGAAGTTTACGTCAACCAGGACCTCGTGGTCGCCAAACGCCTTGGAGACGTTCCGAAATTCGATGTAGGGATGGCGTTCGCTCTTGCCGTCGTGTTCGTGCTGGAGGTGGTCGTTCATGGTTTGCTTTGCGCGGAGCGGGCGCGCGCGCGCTCCAGGTCTTCCGGCGTGTTTAGATTGTCGAACATCTCCGGAGTGAAGGCAAACTGCGCCATGTCGGCTTCGCTGATGACCAGCGTTCTGTCGCGCGGGAAGAGCGGCACGATTTTATAGTCGGTGCTTTTGCTCTGGTTGCCCCCGGAATCGCGGCTTCCCGGCCGCTTTAGCGCCTCATCCGCAATGGGCAGGAAATCGCGCGCATACACCGAGCACAGGGGCTGCCTGTAGCCGGCGATCTCCGGAGTGGTTACAGCTGCCCCCGACGAGACCGCGCGTTCCGCCATGTAGCGGAGAAATTTCGGCGAGAGAAAAGGCGTGTCCACGGCAATAACCAGGTTGAACCGGGTATTGCTGTGCGACAACGCGGCATGGATTCCCGCCAGGGGACCGCAGCCGGGGAAGATGTCCTCCACCACTTCAGCGCCGCAATTG
>DATIWA010000601.1:0-2322 GCA_035465515.1 Candidatus Limnocylindrales bacterium
CGGCCAAGGGGCCGCTGCCGCTGGGGTCCGTATATCCCCCGGCGTACGTGGCGCTGGTTGATTCCCTCTCCGGGGGAAAATATTCCTGCACGACGCGCGCAGCGCACGATACCAGAGGCGTTTTCATTCCGCGCGAAAAGCTGCTCAGCATGATGAGCACGCAGGGCGACAATCTGACCCTGTTGAAGGCCCTGGCTGACGAGGTCAGCGGCAGCTATGAAGAGTTGCGCAACGTCCGGGACAAGTATTGCGGACGCTCCGCGGCCCGCAAACATGATGCCGGGGCACTGCCGGGTTAACGCCGATGACGCAACCAGAATTTAAGGCCTAAAGCTTAGTTGGAGAGCAGCGCCCCTCTGCTAAAATTATTGGGCTGTGTTTAAAGTAGTAGTTGCATTTCTTTTCACCCTTGCCTTTGCTCCAACCGTACGCTCTTCATCGAGAATAAGCGCGATAGCGGCGCCCGAGACCGCATACCGGCTTCGCCTGTTTGAGACGCACACCAACGAGCACATTGACATTGTTTACCGGCGCGGAAACGAATACATCCCTTCCGCGGTCGAGGAACTCGACCATTTCCTGAGAGACCATCGCACCGGCACCATCCACCATTACGACCCGCGGGTCTTTGATTTGCTCCATGATCTCACCGCTTCTCTGGGCCGTCCGAGTGAAGAGATTGATGTGATTTGCGGTTACCGGACCCCATGGAGCAACAATCTTCTGCGCAGCCGCTCCTCTGCCGTGGCCAGGCACAGCCTGCATATGCAGGCCATGGCCATTGATATTCGCCTGCCTGGGGTAAGCACCACGCGGTTGCGTGACGCCGCTCTCGCCCTGCATCGCGGCGGCGTGGGTTATTACGCCCGGGAGCAGTTCGTCCACGTTGATGTGGGCCGCGTGCGCCGCTGGTAACCAGCTATGGGCGTCGGGCGGCGAGCGCCCGCTCCAGCGCCGCGTCTTGACGGTAAATGTCCTGATAGAAGCGGACCTCTCCGTTTTCTTCCACAAAAGCTGTCCCATACAGGATCAGCACCGGAACCGGCCGGGGGAGCGGGACCTGGAAAGTCCTGGCGCCGTTCATGGACGCGCGAATCCGCTCAGGCGTCCATGAGGGGTCTTCCCGCAGAAGCCATGCCGCAAGCGACTCCGGATCTTCCACCCGGATGCAGCCATGGCTGAAGTCACGCCGGAATTGCAGAAAGAGACTGCGTTCGGGCGTTCCGTGAAGATAGACGTCATATTGATTGGGGAAAACAAATTTCACCTGCCCCAGTGAGTTGCCCTGGCCCGGCCGCTGCCGCAGTTGCAGCCGGCCGGCGCGAAGCTGCTGCAGCGTCGCGGCATCCGCCCGGCCCTGGCTGATGATTCTGCCGTTCCCGTCGGTGATTTCCATGCGATGCCTTGCGAAATAGTTCGGCTTTGCGCCCAGCGCCGGCAGAATCTCATTCTGGATAATGCTCCGCGGCACGTTCCAGTAAGGCTTGAAAATGATGTAACGCATGTTATCAATGAAAATCGGCGTCTGATGATCGAAGGCCTTGCCCACAATCACCTTCATGCTCAGCGCCAGGCGGCGAGTCTGGTAGGCGCGCAGCTGGAATTCAGGGATGTTTACGACAACTAAAGGCGGCTTCAGGTCGGCAGGCAGCCAGCGCCAGCGCTCCACGGCCAGCGTCAACTGGATGACCCTCCTGGCGGCCGGGACGTTCAGCTCCCTGACCGTCTCCGGACCAAGCCGGCCATCCACCGTGAGCCCGTGCCGCGACTGGAAGCGCCGGACGGCGGCAGACAGCGGCTCGGCATAAATGCCGGATTCAGCGGAAAGTTGAGTGTCCGGCTGAAGATCGCCAAGACGCTGGAGCTTCTGCGCAAGCTGAAGAGCCGCAGAGTAGGACTGGCCCGGCAGCACCGGCTTTTTGACTTCGGGAAGCAGCGCGGGTTCGGGCTGCGCGGCCAGCTTCCTGTAGTCCTCCAGCGCTTTCAGCGTCCTGCGGTAACCATCGAAATCAGGCTCGATTCTCTCCAGCGCGTCCTTCGGATTGGCTGAGCTGACCAGCTGGCTGCGAATGAATTGGGCGACGTCGAAGTGATTGGGCACAAGACCGCACTCCAGATCACGCGGATTCACGCGCCCGACATGGATATCCGAAACGTAGCGGATGGCGGAAACGGTCAGGGCAAGGTCGAAGCTCGCCAACGCGGCCGGGGTGGGCGGTCCCGCCGTGAAGCGCTGCATGCGCGATTCCCAGAGAGGGCCGTCATATTCGTCAGGTTGCAGTCCCTTCCGGCCGGCCTGCGTGAACGCTTCAACCAGGGCGC
>DATIWA010000602.1:0-5861 GCA_035465515.1 Candidatus Limnocylindrales bacterium
AGCCCATGTTCAGGGCCAGATCTCCGATTTCAAGCCAGCGTTTGCTGCGGTTGTATTCCCGAGCCTCAGAAGAATCGGGTTGAAGCACAGAAGTATCGGAGGCGCTCATTGCTTCTCCCCAGGAAATGCCAGCGTGACAAAGCTGGCGGGCTTGCTGCCGTTGTTGATTATCGTGTTGCTCGTTCCCGCCGGAATCCAGGCAAGGCCGCCGGGCGCCCGCCGGAGACGGTTGCGCAAAGCGCCGGTTTCCTGCGTCAGATCAAGATCAGAGACCGCCACCACGAGTTGTTGGGCAGCGTGAGGGGACCTTTCCAGCCGGGACGAAGGCGACATGGTGAGCAGCGAGACTTGCCACTGATCGGCAGCGATTCGCCGCTCGATAGAGCAGCCGGCGCCGCCGGTACCGCAAGGTGCGCCGGTCTCACAGGACTCTGTGCAGGTCTTTACGTTGGTGGAAGGTTTCAGCAGCTCGATGGTGATGTTATGAAACGGCCGCGGGCTCCGGTTGATGGCGGCATGGGAAAAATTTCCCGCGGTGAAGCGCGTTTCACCATCCTTCAACGAAAGTTCCACCGGTTTTTCGTCCGGCCGGGCGCTGGCCACCTCAGAATCGCCGAGGGTTACGAACACGTAGTCAAAGTTGTGCCTGTGGACCAGCGTTGAGGCCATGGGCGCCACGGTCACGTCAAAGACACGCACGTACTGGTTTTCAAAAACCAGTTGGTGGCTGGGTTCTGAGGTGATCTCGACGGGCCGTTTTTGCTGCGCCAAAGTAGCCATGGACACCAGCAATAGCCCCGCCATCCGGGACTTTCGCATATATGAAAGATTGTAGAAACATCCAGCAGGCGCTGCAAGCCGGGAAAACCCTCAGGCCTGTGCATATCCGAGCACCTCAGAGCATGGCCGGAAGGCCGAGATGAGGCGCCCGGGCCCGAATATGCAACAAATTTCCTAGCGATGATGATCGTGCGGCGTGCGCCCATCCGACTTCTCGCCCGGCGGAGCCATGGATTCCGAACCTTCACCGGACGGTCGCCCGCGAAATTCCAGAACCACAACTTTTGTGGGTTGGGAGCCGGCGTTGACCACGGTGTGGACGATGGGGTTATTCCAGCGCACCTCGCCTGCCTTGTGGTGCGCTTCGGTTTCCGGGCCATCCTGATCGCGCATTTTAACGTCGGCGTCGGTCAGGGGAACCACTACGAAATTGGCAAGATGGGTATGCCGCGGGTAGGTCGAGCCCGGAGGCATCACGACTTCGGTGACCGACCACTGGTCTGACGTCATGATCTTGGTCACGCTGGGGCAGCGAGCTTTGTCGGTTGATCCGCAGGGAACGGGGATGGCGCACGATTCCGTGCAAGCCTTCTGGTTGGTGGTGGGCTGGAGGAGTTCAATGGTGACATTCCGGAAAGCAGTGTCACCCTTGTTGGCGATGGCATGGACCAGGCCGGCGGTGGCGAAACGGACATCGCCATCCTTGAACCTGACGGTGGCGGGCTGCGATCCCTCTTTGATGTTTTGGATTTCCGAGTTCCCCAGGGCCACCGTGAGGTAGTCATGGCCGTGGTGATGCATCAGGGTTGAGGCTTTTGGGTTGACGGTGACCGCGTACACGCGGACAAACATGTTATCCAGAAGCCGGTGGTGGTTTGGTTCGGAAGTGATTTCAACCGAGGCCTTCTGCTGGGCCCAGGCCGATGAAGTCAGAAGCAAACAGGCGACTGCCAAGTTGAGAAGCATAGTGGAGTGATTGTAGCCCAGGTTTGAAAAGCGGAAAGGCGGGTCAGCCGGCGACCTTCCACCAGAAGACAATGAGACCAGCGGCAATAATGGCGCCTGTGGCGGCGCCAATCCAGAAATTCTGCCACCAGGTGTTGGTGGTGCGCATGATCCGGCGGTCATTGGAGACCAGAAGAATGAAGACAAGGATGGGAACCGTAAGGGCGCCGGCCAGCACCTGCGACCAGTACAGCGCCGTGACGGGGTTCATCCTGATGAAATTCAGGGCAATGGCAACGAAGACCGCGCCTGAAATCATGACGTAAAAGCGCACGGCCTCCCAGGGGTTCTCATTGAGTCCGCTGGGCCAGCCCATGGCCTCAGCCACGCTGTAACACATGGAGGCGACCAGTATGGGAAGGGCAACCAGGCCGGCGCCAATGATTCCCAGGGCAAAAAGGGTGGTGCCAAGGGCGCCGACGGCCGGGGCCAGAGCGGCCGCCGCCATGCGCGTGGAGAGGCCGCCGCTGACCGGGACACGCAGCACTGTGCCCGCTGCCACCATGATCGAATAGCAAAGGACGGTGGTCACCACGGTGCCGGCATGGTGCTCAGCGCCGCCGGGCGAGTGGCCTCCGGCAATCGCCTCTTCACGGCGCGAACTTGTTTGCCATACCAGGACGTACGGGGTAAGCAGAGAACCAAAGATCGCCACCACGGCCTCGGGATAACCGGAGCCGCCCGGAATGCGCGGGAACAGCGAGTGGGAGATGACCTGGCTCCAGTCGGGCCGGGCCAGCACCGCGGCCAGAACGTAAAAGAACAAAGGAAGCGAGAACAGCGCGAGGACGTGAGTGATCTTGCGGTAGTCACGAAAAATCAGCACGTACCACACGGAAAAAGCCGCGGCCGCAATAAAAAACATGCGCGGCAGTTGCAGGATTATGGAGAAAGCATCCGTGACGGCCATAAGGTCAGCCACAATCATGGCCATATTGATCACCGCCACCAGAGCAGCGCAAGCGATGGCCACCGATCGCCCGTAGCGGCCTCGCAGCAGGTCCACCAGGCCCTTCCGGGTTTCATAGCCGATTCGGGCGGAGACAGAAAAGACGGCCAGCAGGAAAGGAACACAGAGGAGCACGGACCAGAGCAGCGAGTAGTGATAACTCGCGCCGGCCACGGTCGCCGTAAGCACCAGGGCGGGGTCAACGTCTGAAGCGCCGGTTACCATGCCAGGCAGAATTCGCCTGAAAGGACCGCCACCCTGCGGGGGATGGGGACCGGCAGTCGCGGACCGGGGAAAGTTGAGGACCTTATCTTCCCGGGCTCCCGCTCCTTTATGGGATCTTGGGGAGTTCACGTCGCAGTGCCCTTCCGATTCGCCGTTCATGCCAGAGGCGCAGCGGTCTGGAGTAATTAATGATCCCGAAAGCTGCAATGGCGGCCAGCAAGAGAGTGCTGCTGATAAAGAGAAAGACCCGCGAGGCTGCGGTCTCGGCGAGGCGCAGGAAAAGCATGGCATTGCGGGGAGTCAGCAACATGGAGGCCGCCAGCGCCAGCATGCCGATTCCGGCCAGTAAACCGGTGACGTTTTTTGCCCAGCGCCCGGTGGCGTGGTATTCGGCAAAAAGCGTGAATCCGTAGAAGATCAGCCCCGCAATCATAAGAAAATTGGCGAGGGCTGCAATCCACTCCTTCAGGTCCATCCTGAAGTAAGACGCAACCAGAATAGCGTCAGGTTGGAAACAGAGGTGAAAAGAAATAGACTGCTGCCGGTTTCTCCAGCCGCTCAGAAGATCAGGAATTTTTTCTTCTTCTTCAATCCCGATTTTTCCTGATGGCTGGCGGGGTCCCCCGCTCCGGCAACCATCACAGGCTTGTTGCCCTGGTTCGAACTCGCTCCAATGTCAACGTAGCCCTGCCGGATGTCGATATAAGCCTGGTCCCGCAGCTTGTTAAGATAGGCGCGCGCGGCGGGCTCGAGTTTCTGGGAGTAAATGGCCTCCTTCATCCTGTCTTCGACTTCAGAAAGAGGCGGCACGCCGGCGGAACGGTGGGCGTTCACCTTCAGGATCAAAAAGCCCTGCTTCGTGCGGATAGGATCAGTAAATTCTCCTGGTTTAAGCGAAAACGTCTTGTCTTCAAATTCCTTTGCAAGCTCGCCTTTCTTGAACGTGCCGAGCGGGCCGCCCTGCGCGGCGGTGGAACCATCAGAGACTTTCTTTGCCAGTTCATCAAACTTGGCGCCGTTCTTCAGTTCTGCGATCACCATTTTGGCTTTGGCTTCGGCCTCGGCGACCTTGGCGGGATCTTCAGGAAGAGGCTGGGACTCTTTCGGCTGTCCATCAGCGTCTTTCCCGGCGTCTTTGCCTTCGGTCTCGGGCTTCCTGGGCTGGGTTGAGATCATGATCTCGCTCAGGCTGACTTCTTCCGGCCCTTCCAGGTCCTTCTTGTGCTCGTTGTAAAACTGCTGGACCTCTTCGTTGGTGATGTGGATCTTGGAGCCCACCTCCTGCCCAATCACCTGCTGCGACACCACTCCGATCCGGATCTGCTCCTTATAATCTTCAAATGAGACGCCCTGTTTCTTGGCTTCATCTTCCAGGTCCTGCATGGTGGCCAGGCCCATCTGCTGGCGCATCTGGTTCAAACGCTTTACCGTTTCTGTCTCGCCGGTGATCCCCAGTTCCTTGCCCTTTTCCAGAAGAAGCTGCTGGTCAATCATGTCGCGGAGCACTTCCGGCTCCTGCTTGGCCCAGCGCGTCTGCCAGTCACTGGGGTACTGTTGCTTCAGTTCGTTGAGTTGGGCCGTTTTGGCGCGTTCGTATTCGGACCGGGTGATGATCTCATCGTTCACGCGGGCGATGATCTCATCCACGATGTTGTCAGCGTAGAGCGCGACAGCGGAAACCAGCAGAACAGCGGCAATAACAAGCGTAAACTTCTTCATAAGAGAGATGCTTTCTGAGTAAGAACGTCTGGTAGTCAGGGCTTTGCGCTATTTTAGCACCCGGGCCCGGGAAGGGCGTTGCAACAGCAAGCAAATAAAGGTACTAAGTAGAACTCGCCGCTGAGGACTCCAGCGCCTTATTGCTGCGGTTTCTTTTTCTTCAGGATGCCGCCCAGAATGCCTTTGAGGTCCTGTTTCTGCTGATTTTGCGTGTTCGCCTGGTCACCCTGCTTACCTTGTGCCGCTCCCAGCAGCGTGTCCGCGAGGCCGGCTTTGCCCAGCGCGGGCAGGAACTTTGGATTCTGCGTGGTCCCCTGGATCAGGAAAGGCACACCTTTCTTTTCCAGAGCCGTGGAGACGCTTCCCAGGCTGCCCAGCAGGCTTCCCGCAGTGCTGGATACCTTTAACAACATCTTGAAATCCAGCGAATTGTTGCTGCCGATCACGCCGCTCCCGGTCAGCGACCCGATGGCGGGGACGTCCAGAAGGATGTTATCGGCGCGAATGCCCTCCGGCGCGACGCGCAGTCCCGAGCTGGCTGTTTTGATCAGGGTTTCAGTGCTCGGTTTGAGCCCGGTCAGGGCGCTCAAAGCACCCAGCTTGGAGCCGAGATCGTAGCCGGTGAGGCGCGTTTCGGAAACCGTGAGCGGGCCGGTGATCACCAGCCGGTCCAGCGGCCCTTCCGCCGTCATGTCCATATTCACCGTGCCGCCCTGCAAGGATGCTCCCGCGGGCAGCACCACGCCAAAGGCAGGCAGCAGCGCCTGGATATCATTTACCGCCATGTTCTTGCCCTGGATCTTCAGATGGGCGATGGTGTCTTCACCACGCGTATCCAGGTTGCCGCCGGCGTCAAGGGTGCTCTTGCCGGTGTGGATCTGTGAACTCAGAGTGCCCTTCTCCGATTCCAGGCCATATTCCGAATGATAGTCGAGCGATACCGGCGCTTTGGCGGGAGCGCCGTCTTTGAGCACGCGCAAGTTGCCTGCCTTGGCCTTGCCTTCGGAGCGAATCTGCCTGCCGTCAGATTTCAGCGTGCCGTCGAAATCAAGATTGCCGGCGAGTCCCGAACTCGAATCCACAAACCCGGTGGAGGCCAGATCAGCGTGTTGCAGTGAGATTTTGGCGTCAAGCGGCGTACGCGCGGAATCCTGATGGTTCAACGGGCCGGCCTGGCCTTCCA
>DATIWA010000603.1:0-6049 GCA_035465515.1 Candidatus Limnocylindrales bacterium
CTGCCGGATGCTGCGCTTGCGCAGCACCAGCGTGCCTTTTTCAGCGTGGCAAATTCGGAAGACTCCAGAGCTGTTTCTTGACCCGCTATAAACCGAAAACTACAATCATCCCGCACCGGCAGCGTCCGTGATCACCCCCTGACCAATTCCACAGCACGCTCCACGTATCGTGAGGTCGTTCATGCGCAGCAAACATCTTCTGTCTCTTCTTGCCATACTCGGCTTCCTTGCCATTCTGGGCGCCCAGATGCCCCACGACACGGGGATTCCCGCCCCTCCCCGGACGCAGGTGAATGCAGTGAAGGAGACCATGCACGGGGTGGTGATCGTTGATCCCTATCGCTGGCTGGAGGACCAGAACAGCCCGCGGACCCGGAAGTGGATTGACGCGGAGAACGCGTACACGGATTCGCTGCTTTCCAAAATCGCAGTGCGGGACGAGCTGAGAAAGAAACTAAGCCCATTGCTCAACACCGAGTACATGAGCTGGGCCCTGGTACGCAACGGGCACTATTTTTTCCTGCATCGCCGCGCCGACCAGGACCAGCCGTCGCTGTACATGCGAAATGGAGTGGAGGGCAGGGACGAACTGCTGGTGGACCCGCTGGCTTTGAGCCCGGAGCACACCACCACGGTCAACATCAGCTCGGTTTCACGCGACGGCTCCCTGATTGTGTATTCGCTCCGCCAGGGCGGTGAAGATGAGATCACGCCCCATCTACTGGACGTGGTGGCCCATAAGGAGCTGCCGGACAAATTCCCGCGCGCGCGTTATTACGGCATCGCGCTGCTGCCGGACAAAAAGGAACTCTACTACACAAAGCAGACAGACAGGGGGCCCCGCGTGTATGGCCACAAGGTCGGCACAGCCGTGGACCATGACCGGGAGATCTTCGGCAAGGGCTATGGCCGGGAGAAAATCATCAGCAGCACGGTCTCGCCCGATGGGCGCTACCTGGTCATTACCGTGAGCTACGGTTCGGCTGCGGCAAAGACCGAAGTCTATTTTCAGGACCTCCAGCACAAGGGCCCGGTCAAGTCCGTGGTCAACAATATTCGGGCGGCATTCTTCCCCGCCGTCGCGGGCGACATGATGTACCTGCGGACCGACTGGAAGGCGCCCAGGAGCCGGCTGTTGGAGGTTGACTTGAAGAACCCGGGCCGCGAGCACTGGAGGGAAATCATCCCCCAGGGTGATGCGGTCCTGGAAAATGTGACAGCGATCGGGGGAAAACTGGTCGCGCGGTTTACCAAAAACGTGGTGACCAGCCTGAAAGTGCTTGAGCCCAACGGCAAGCTGGTGCGCGAAATTGATCCGCCGACCCTGGGCACTCTCAGCGCGATGGCCGGGACCTGGGACAGCACGGAAGGCTTCTATGCGTTCAACTCGTTCTACATTCCGACCGTAATCTACCGCTATGACGTCGCCACCGGGAAACAGACGACGTGGTTTCAGGCCAAAATACCGGTGGACGCAGACCAATATGAAGTGAAGCAGGTCTGGTACCCGTCGAAGGACGGCACAAAAATCCCCATGTTCCTTGTCCATGCGAAAGGGATCAAGCTGGATGGCTCCCACCCCGTGTTGCTGACCGGCTACGGCGGGTTTGACGTCAGCTCCAGTCCCTCATACAGCCCCGCTGCGACGGCCTGGATCAGCAGCGGCGGCGTCTTTGCGCTGGCCAACCTGCGCGGCGGGGGAGAGTTTGGCGAAGACTGGCACCATGCCGGCATGTTGGAAAAGAAGCAGAACGTGTTTGACGATTTCATCGCGGCCGCCGAATGGCTGATTCAGAACAAGTACACCACCCCGCAGAAGCTCGCCATTCGCGGGGCCAGCAACGGCGGTCTGCTGGTGGGCGCGGCGCTCACGCAGCGGCCGGACCTCTTCGGCGCGGTCATCTGCGGCTACCCCCTGCTGGACATGCTCCGTTATGAAAAGTTTCTGGTGGCGGGATATTGGGTGCCGGAATATGGCTCAGCCGAAAATGCCGACCAGTTCAAGTACATCTATGCCTATTCGCCCTATCAGCACGTGAAGGCCGGCGGCAGATACCCGGCAGTGCTGCTGATCAGCGGCGATTCAGATACGCGCGTGGCCCCGCTGCACGCACGCAAGATGACGGCGCTGCTCCAGGCCTCCAACGCGTCAGACAAGCCCATCCTTTTGCACTATGACACCAGCGCCGGCCATTCCGGAGGAACGCCGGTAAGCAAGCAGATTGAAAACACCGCGGACGAATTGAGCTTCCTTATGTGGCAACTGGGCATGACCGGCCAGACGCAGACGGCAGCGGGACAGTAGCCGCCGCCGCGCCGCATCATTCCTGCGTTCGTGGCCGCCTCTCTTCCTCGCCGGATGGTCTTTCATTTATCCTCATCTGTCGCCCACTCGTATGAAAATTCTGGTTATCGGTAGCGGAGGAAGAGAGCACGCCCTGGTGTGGAGGCTGCGCCAGTCGCCGCGCGTCTCGCAGGTCTATTGCCTGCCCGGCAACGGCGGCATCTGCGACGAAGCCACCTGCCTGCCCGGCGACCCGAAGAACCTGGAGAGCCTCCTGGCGGCGGCCCACCAGATCCACCCCGACCTCACTGTGGTTGGACCGGAATTGCCGCTCTCCCTGGGCGTGGTGGATGAGTTTACCCGCCGCGGGCTCAACATATTCGGTCCCACGCAGGCGGCCGCGCAGCTTGAATCAAGCAAGAGCTTCGCCAAGGAATTCATGCAGCGCTACAACATCCCGACGGCCCATTACGCCGTGTGCACGTCAGAGGACGAGCTGCGCAAATCACTCGGCTTGTTTTCAACCCCGCTGGTGGTCAAGGCCGACGGGTTGGCGGCGGGCAAGGGAGTGGTCATCGCCCAGACCAAGGAAGAAGCCGCCCTTGCCGGCGTTGAAATGTTCAGCGGCAAGCTGCTGGGCTCGCCGGTTGGCCGTGTGGTGCTGGAAGAGTTTCTGGAAGGCGAGGAACTGTCCTTCCTGGTCCTGAGCGACGGTGAACGGGTTGCGCCGCTGGTGGCGGCGCAGGACCACAAGCGCGTGGGTGAAGGCGATACCGGCGCCAACACCGGAGGCATGGGCGCTTACTCCACGGATTCACTGGCCGATCCGGCGCTGGTGGAGTGGCTGCTGAACCACATTGCGCGTCCCGTGGTTGCCGGGATGCAGGCCGAAGGAACGCCGTATCGCGGCATCCTTTATTGCGGGCTGATGATGACGCCGCGCGGACCCATGGTGCTGGAATTCAACTGCCGCTTCGGCGATCCTGAGACGCAGGCCGTGCTCATGCGACTGGAGAGCGATCTGCTCGAAGCCCTGGAGGCAGCCGTGGAAGGCCGGGTAAGCGAAGGCATCTTCCATTGGTCGTCCGACGCCTCCTGCTGCGTGGTCATCGCCTCCGGCGGGTATCCGGCGGGTTTCATGACGGGCAAGGCGATTTCCGGACTGGAAGAGGCCGGCAAGCTGGCCAACGTGAAAGTCTTCCACGCCGGAACCAGCAAGCGCGACGGGCGGTATTACACCAGCGGAGGCCGGGTCCTGGGGGTAACGGCAAGAGCGCCGAAGTTGCAGGACGCGATTGCCGCCGCCTATGAAGCCGCAGGGCAGATTCATTTTGAAGACGTCTACTACCGCCGAGACATCGGCGCTCGCGCACTCAATTCAAAAAAATAAACTAACTTCTGGAGGATAGAAGGATCTGAATGGCTGAAAATCCACTTGTTTCCATTGTGATGGGCTCCGATTCGGACCTGGAGATCATGAACGAAGCCGCCAAGGCGCTGGAAGACTTTGGCATTCCGTACGAAATTGACGTGACTTCGGCGCATCGCTCTCCCGCCCGTACTTCGGAATTTACCCGCAATGCGGCAGGGCGCGGGATCAAGGTGATTATCGCCGGCGCGGGCGGCGCCGCGCACCTGGCCGGAGTGATTGCGGCGGAAACCACGCTGCCGGTCATCGGCGTGCCCATTCCCTCCACACCTCTGAACGGGATGGACTCGCTGCTGGCCATTGTGCAGATGCCGGCGGGGATTCCCGTAGCCACCACAGCGATCGGGAAAGCGGGCGCCACCAATGCGGGCATTCTGGCTGCCCAGATCATCGGGTTGAGCAATACGACGGTGGCGGCCAAATTGAAATCGCTGAAAGAAAAGCTGGCCAGGAGCGTGGAAGAGAAATCACAGAAGCTCCAGCAGATGAGGAAGCGAGGCTAGCGTCCTTGGCGGCCTCATTTACCGCTGTTGCCATTATCCCGGCTCGGCTGGCCTCTACCCGCCTGCCGCGCAAGGTGCTGCGCGAGATTGCCGGCAAGCCCATGGTGCAGCGCGTCTATGAGGCCGCGCGCAACTGCCCGCTGCTGCGCGACGTCATCATCGCGACGGATTCTGAGGAAGTCCTGGCGCTGGCCGCAAGCAAGGGCTGGCGCGCTGAGATGACGTCGCCGGCCCATCGCAGCGGCACCGATCGCGTTTATGAAGTGGCGCAGCGAATCGCAGCCGATGTGTACGTCAATATCCAGGGAGATGAGCCGCTGGCCCGTCCCGAGCACCTGGAAGCGCTGCTGGAGCCGATGCAGCGGCCCGAGGTAATGGTCTCAACCATCAAAACGCCGTGTCCGGCCCACGAAATCGGCAATCCCAACGCGGTCAAGGTGGTCACAGCGCAGGACGGCCGGGCGCTCTATTTCTCCCGCTCAACCATCCCTTTTGATCGCGACAAAACCGGGACTATCCAGTACTTCAAACATCTGGGCTTCTATGCCTATCGGCGGGCGGCTCTGGACAAGTTCTGCCGGTGGCCGGAATCAAAACTCGAAGCCGCGGAGAGACTGGAACAACTGCGCTTTCTCGACAACGGAATTGACATCTACGTTGCCGAAACTCCCTATAACACCGTGGGCGTGGATACCGAAGAGGACCTGCAGCGGGTAGAAGCCATGCTCAAGGGCGGCCAGCAGGGCGGCTGAAACCGCAGGCACGGAACTCACTTAATCTCAACGCTGAATCAGGTCGCGAGACCAGGACGGTGTTTCCGCGCCCAGTCTTCCGCTGCCGCGATGCGTTTTGAGATCGGCGGGTGCGAGTGGAACAGGATCTCCACGATGCGGGAAGGATGGCTCTCGCTCAGGTTCTGCTTGTTCAGCTTCTCCATGGCGGTAACGTAGGGCGTGATGTCAGAGACGGACTTCCAGCAGTAAACATCGGCCTGGCGTTCCGTGAAGCGCGAATACGCGTTCAGGGCAGGCATGAGCAGGACTGAAAGCACGCTGGAAACCAGCACCAGCAATGGCAGGTTGGCAAAGTCACTCATGAGCAGAAACATGTGCTCGTGATAAATGGCATATTCCAGGACCATGTTGGCGGCCCAGAACCCCGCCAGCGTGACCGCGGCCTCAACGAAGATGCTCTTGACGATATGGCCGTGCACATGGTGGCCGAGTTCGTGGGCCAGCACGGCCTCAATCTCGTCATTGCTGTAATTTTCCAGCAGAGTGTCGGCCAGAATGATGCGGCGCGTGTTGCCCAGGCCGGTGAGAGCGGCGTTGGCCTTCTTGCTCTTTTCCGAAAGCTTCCATTCATAAACGCCGCGCACCCGCGTTCCGGCGCGCTCGCCCAGCCGCACCAGGCGCTGCTTGAGCTCTTCATTCTGGAGCGGGGAAAACTTATAGAACAAAGGAAAGAGCACCACCGGGGCAATCTGGGCAAAGAAGACGAACAGGGCAATAAAGATCACCCAGGCAAAAATCCACCAGTGCTCCGGAGATGTGCGGATCAGAGCATAGACGATCTCGCAGAGGACGGTCGCCAGGACCAGTCCGAGCATCCATCCCTTGAACTGGTCTTTCAGCCAGGAACCGAAACGCTGGTTGGACAGACTGAAGCGGTGCTCCAGGCGGAAGCTGCGGTAGTCCAGTCCGGCGCCCACGGCCTTGGTGAGAATGCTGAGGAACAAAACATAGAAGAACAATTGCAGCATGTAGTGATCGCGGGCCAGGCGTATGGCTGCGTCACGCAGCGTGTTGGTCCAGCCGGTGACCAGCAGCAGGA
>DATIWA010000604.1:0-5762 GCA_035465515.1 Candidatus Limnocylindrales bacterium
CGGAGACGATGCGCCATGAACGGCGGGTGTGCTGTTAATCTATTCGTGAGCCGCAAGCGGGGCCTGTAGCTCAACGGTTAGAGCAGCAGACTCATAATCTGTTGGTTGTAGGTTCGAATCCTACCGGGCCCACCAGAAACCTCTACGAGGGCTTACTCTCCCTCAGCGTCATCCACTCGGAAAGATGTGTGTAAATCTGGTCGGGAAGGATGTGGAACTTCACGCCGGCCAGTCCCTCGGGGCTGGTCCAGGCGACTTCGCCTTTGCCCTGGATGCGGGGGCCAAACGGCAGTTCAAACTCAAACTGAATGCTCGAACCCGGAGGATGATAATGCAGGGACCAGATGGCCATTCCGCCTTCGCTCAGGTTCGACATGGTGCTCTCGGCTTCGCGGCCATTCAGTGTGACATTCACGGGCACCATCAGGGGATGGCGGTAGCAGCGCCTCTTCTCCGAGGCCATCATCGGTTTGGCCAGGGCAAAAATGTGCGCGATTTTGTCGGCATGCAGCGGACGGTGCAGGACGAAATTTGCGCCTTCGCGGATGGCGCATTGCGTTTCCGCCAGCGCGTTCATGCAGGCGAAGATGACTGATCCCTTGTTGGTGCTGCCGGCGCGGACCCGCTTGACCATGTCAATGGCGCCCGGCAAATTCATGTCCACCACGATTCCATCCACTTTGCGCCGGCAGATGTAATCACGCGCGGAGGCCATGGTGGGTGCGCAGATGAGCCGCCCATTCACCTGGCGGATGGCGGCAGCCACGCTCTTGAACAGCGAATAGTCATTGCTGATCACCAGAAAATCGAGGCCCGGCCGGCCGGCCTGGCTGATGACTTGCTCCGCTGATGTGTTCTTTGCCGTGACGAGCATAACAAAGTGCGCAGTGTAGTGTACGGTCTCCCGGCTTCCGCGTCCAAGAGGGATTTTTTACGAAAAGTCTAAAATGCAACTGCCCTGATCTGGCAACATTGAGACAAATTGCACGCCTTCAGGATAAAGTGGCCTCAGACCATCATTCGTTACAGCACAAAATAATAAAAATTCAGCCGGATTTCCCTGATGCAGGACTAAAACAAGGAAGCGGGCGTGTTATTTCTTCCCTTCTACGTTCCAGGCGTCTCCCCATTCCGCCTTGCGGGCCTTTTTGTATTGGTCTTTCTGCGATTTGGTCACGGTCCGGGCTTCCAGCCCCGACGCCGTGCACAAAGTCAGTTGCACATGACCTGAATGTTTCCGCGGATGGCGGACAATGCGCGCCTGCGCGGCGGCAAGCGGCGGGCGGCCGGCAATGACGTAAGAAAATTTCTCGTCTTCATAGCCCAGTGCGCCGCCCTTGAACCGGCGATGCTCCGCGGTGCGCTCCAGGCGTTGAGCGAAATGGCACCAGTCTCCGGCCTGGGCCATGGGACAAGCGAGCGCATGAGGACAGGGAGCCAGGAGCGCGGCGCCGGCCGAGATCAGCGATGACCGCGCGGCGTTCACGACAGCGAAGCCGCGCATCGTGCCCGGCTCAATGATCGCCAGAAACTTGTTTGCGCAGTTCCACGCCTGGCGGAGCAGGACTTCCGCGGACGCAGGACCCAACTCACCCAGGGCGTAGGAGACCACCACCAGATCGCGCGGGGGAAGAGGCTGGCCCGCGCGCAGGTCGGCCTGCCTCCATTCCGCGTGGACACTGCTTTCCGCGAGAAGCCGCTTGCCGATTTCAACCCAGCGCGGGTCCGACTCGACCAGCGTGGCGGCGTGCAGCGATGGAAAGATTTCAGCGGCAGCGTGCACCGCGGTTCCCGGCCCGGCGCCGAGATCGAGCAGACTGTTGATTTCGGTTCCGTCTGCGAGGGACCGCAGCTCGGAAAACACGCGCCAGCCGGCCGCGTAGGTGGCAGGCAGACGAACGGAGAGATACGCCGCGCGGTGCGCTTCACTGGGCATGGCTACCGCGAAGTCCTCGCGCTTGTATCGCTCGGTCAGATCAGAAGCCGCCCGGGCGACAATGCGGCGCTCCACGCCGGCAGTCTCCCGGTCAATTGCGTCCAGCAGGTAGTCAGGAAGACGCATGGATCATGGGTGGAGCCGGCGAATTTCTTCCGTGAAATGAATGATGGGATTCTCCGCGCCCGGTCAGAACTTTCCGTATTTCACCGAGCAGCCATAAGGCCTGGTGGCAGCTTCGGTTACAGGCTTGCCCGACATGGCTTCCGTCAAGGCGGCGGTCACATAGTTTTTAGCACCGGCAATGTCCGTCTGGTCGGAAGTCGGCTTGTCATCAATCGCTCCCTGATAGATCAGCGTTCCTCCAGGATCGATGACAAACATCTGCGGGGTGGTCTTGGCGTCGTAAAGGCGGCCCAGAGTCCCCGCGGGATCCATGAGCACGGCGGTCGGCGAGGCATGCATCTTTTCCACGTACTCGTTTTCCTGCGCGGGTGTTACAAAGCCCTGCTTGCCGGGGCCGGATGAGATCACGGTCAGCCAGGCCACGCCCTTCTGCGTCCATTCTTTTTGCAGGCGCTGCATGTTGCCGCTTAGATAATGTTTCTTCGTGTAAGGGCAGCCCTGATTGTGCCATTCCAGCACCACGTATTTGCCCTTGTAGTCGGAAAGCTTTCGTGTCTTGCCGTGGCTGTCAACGGCATCAAAGCCGGGCGCAGGCTCGCCAATTTTGACCGCCAGAGCAGCCGTCAGCAGTACCAATACGGTTATGGAACCCAGAAGGGACTTGCGCAGCGTCATTATTTATCGTCTCCTGCGACAAAGAAATTATTTTAATGCCACCTGGCCCGCGACCGGCGCTTCCACTTGAAATGCTCCGCGTCCGGGCAGCACCAGCACGCCCCGTAACACCGCGACCGGCTTCAGCAGCAAATCAGATTTTTTAAGGATGATGTTCACGCCTTTTACGGAGGGTTGAATCTTCTGCCGCGCCGAGTTTTCGATCTGTCCGGCATCCAGTGGGAAGAATTCAGCCGCGCCCACGGGCTTGCCCATTTGCAGGCGCAACAGGAAATCTTCCTTGCGCGATTCCGCGCCGGCTTTCCACGCCCTGGGCCATGGCCTGGGCAAGAGCCTTTCCGCGGCGGAAAAAAGCTGCGCCGCGGTCTGATGGTTGGGTCGCGCAGCGGCGGCGATCGCGACAGTGAGTCTTAGTTGAGCGTGGTCCGGGATGCACACTTCGCGACAGATCAACCATTTGGCTTGCAGATGGATTTCAGCCCTTGAGCCGGGTTTTTGCGATCCCGGCACGCGCAGCGGAACCATGAGCAGCACATCATCGTGATAACCGTAGTCCGCCAGCGACGGCGAGCTCTGCAGTTTGTGCGGGCGGGGCCACTGGATTTCGCCCGCGCTAAAGCCTGCTGGCAGCTGCCACTGCAAGCTGGGCGGCTGACCGGAGTCCCCGGGATTGATCCAGTAAATGTGCCAGCCTCTTTCCAGCATGAAGTGAACGCCCACGCGGAAATCGTGTCCTGGAGCGGCGGAAGAATCGCGGGAGATGAGTTCTACGCGCGCATGCCTGGCAGGGATTGGCTCCGCCAGTGCAGCCAGCGCACCTGCCGCGAAGCACACGGCCATCAGGAAAATGGAGACAGCTGTTGATCGCACCGCTTTTCATTCTACGGCACACGGGACGGCCATTTCCTTACTCGCATCTCAGAGCAGCCATAGGGTCAACCCGCATAGAGCGGCGCGCGGGGACATAGCACGCGAAGAGCGCCGCGATCAGCAGGACGGCAGCCCCAACGAGAAAAGTGAGGGGATCATATGCGGCCACGCCATAGAGTTCACTCTTCAAAAAGCGCGCAAGCACAAGCGCCCCTGCCAGCCCTGCGCCCAGCCCGACGCCCGCAAGTCCGAGCCCTTCCATCAATATCATCTTCCCGATGGACGCCGGCGAAGCGCCCAGGGCGGCACGAACTCCAAATTCCCTTGTCCGGCTGGCTACGGAATACGAAACGACTCCGAAGACTCCCATAGCGGCAAGCAACAGGGCCACCAGGCCAAACCCGCTCAGCAGCCATGTGCGAAATTTCGGCTGGGCAATGGAGGCATCAATGACGTCCGGCATGGACGCAACGCTGGTGATGGGCAGGTTCTTGTCAATGCTGCGAACCGCCTGACGGATTGCCGCAATCACAGCCGAATGCGGCAATGTACTTTTCACGACCAGTTCTCCGCCCCAAAAAGGCGCTTGCGCAAAGGGCACGTACATCATGGGCCCGGGCTCCTGAGTCAAGCCTGCATCGCGCACGTTGCCGACAATCCCCACGATCTCCCGGGTCACGTTCGAGTCGGGCGGGAATCCAAAAACCAGCTTTTTGCCCAGCGGGTTTTCACCACGAAAATAAAGCTGCGCAAACGACTCACTGATGATGGCGACGCGGGGCGAGGAGCCGGAGTCCTCGCGGGCGAACGAGCGTCCCTGCAACAGGGGAATTCCCATGATGCGAAAGTACTCCGGGCTTACTGAAACATAATCAGCGGTGCTGGCTGTTCCCGGAGGCAAAGGGGCATGACCGGCAATTGAGAACTTCAGCTTGACGTTGCCGTCGGCCAGCGGCAGCGGAACAGCAAGAGCTGAGTCCTGCAAACCGGGTCCGGCATGAATGCGATCCATGAGAGCGTCTGAAAAGGCCGTCCACTGTTGGGGCGCCGAGTATTGATAACGGGGGAGCGATACCTCGGCCTTGAGAATATGCGCGACATTAAAGCCCGGATCCACGGCGGCCATGGTGATCAGGCTGCGCACGAGCAACCCCGCTCCTGCAACAAGGACCATGGCCAGCGCGAACTCCGCCTGAGTCAGGAAGCGGCGGGCGCGCACTCCGGCGCCGCCTGAACTGGACGGCCCCGCGCCATCCCTGAGATTTGATTGCACCTCGCCACCGGCCGTGAGAAGCGCAGGAGCCAGGCCGAAGGCAGCGCCCGCCACCACGGAGAGCAGCAGCGCGAAACCAAGCACCCACCCATCCATTTGCGGCTTTTGCATCGCAGGCAGGTCTGAAGGCAGAAGGAAGCCGAGGGCCTGAGTGCCCCACCAGGCAAGCCCGACGCCGAGAACTGCGCCAAGCAGGCCTAGCACCGCATTTTCCGTCAGCAGTTGCCGGATGATTCGGCCAGGCTGCGCCCCTAACGCCTGCCGGACAGCCACCTCTCTGGCGCGGGAGGTGGCGCGCGCCAAAAGCAGGTTTGCAATGTTGACGCAAGCAAGCAGAAGAACCAGGCCCACTGCACCAAGCAGAACGAGGAGCGGAGTCCTCTTGTCTTCAACGATGGCCTCTTGAAGGGGCGTGAGGCGCACCGACCAGCCGGCTTCTTCTGCCGGAAACTCGCCTGCCATCCTCGCGCTGATGGCATCCATTTCCGACTGGGCGCCGCTGAGAGACAGGCCGTCTTTCAGCCGTCCTATGAGGCGCAACCAATGCTGGCCGCGGTTCGGTATCCAGCCGCTGAAAAGAGGGTCCTGGACCATGGGAATCCAGATCTCCTGCCGCCCGAATACCGGGACCCGAAATCCGGCGGGCATGATACCGACCACGGTGAACGGCCGCTGATCCAGGCGGATCGACCTGCCAAGAAGATTGGGGTCCGAGCCAAACTGGGTGCGCCATAAACCTTCGCTCATGAGCACTACCGGGGCCGCGCCTTTCACTTCGTCTGCGGGAAACAGATAGCGTCCCGCGAGCGGACTCACATTGAGAAGCGGGAAGATTTCCGGCGTGACAACCACGGTGGTGACGACCCTGGGATCGCCAGACCC